>CAZOMK010000042.1:0-12667 GCA_964580615.1 uncultured Lachnospiraceae bacterium
CCAAACGGGCATTGACACGTTCGCGTATGCGGCGGTAGCGGTAGTCGCGCTCGCGTCAGTTGCGGTTGTGGTAAAAAGAGGAGGATTGTATGAAGAAAATATTGATATTCACGCTTGCTCTAATAATGCTTGCGGTTAATGTTTTTGCAGCGGAAATTCCCGAACTCACAGTCGAAGAAGCTAAATTAAAAAACATCACTTATGCCGCTTTTGAAATGTATATTGAACTTTACGAATGTTCCGATGCTGTTTCCGAAAAAACTTCCGAAAGTATCTGCGGAATCGGACTTCATGAAGATCTTCATTGTTCAAGTTGCGATTCTGTATACGGTGGAATGTATTATATGAGAACAGACGAATATAGAGAATATTCTTCATTAGTAAAACTCGCAAATTCTATTTTCACCGAAAAAGTTGCATCGGATTTTATTAAATATATGCACGGATTTGAACACGACGGATATGTTTATTCTTCTCCGCATTTGCCTTCAGCTCAAAATGACATATTGTTCATTGAGGGAGGCGATCGAGATATGGATTTCGACAAATCATTCAAAATAATTTCACAAGATGAAAAATGTGCAACCGTTGAATTTGACGTATTTATATACGAAGGATTCAAAATCGTATCGTACACATTTGATTTTGTAAATACTGAAAACGGATGGCGCATAAATGGCGGTACGTTTGTAGATAACTATTTCACATATGGAAGATATTATAATAAAGAATACCAAGCTCCCCAAACCGGAGTAGACATGTTCGCGTATGCGGCGGTGGCGGTGGTTGTGCTCGCGTCAGTTGCGGTCGTTGTGGTGAAAAAGAAACGCGCGTGAAAAAATCGAAAAAATATTAATTTTTCGGGTTGTAGCCTCCTTACTTTTTCGTATTGAAAAGTGAGGGGGCTGGTTCTGTATGTTTCCGAGATCCTTAAAAAGTGAAAGTACATCACATCCATTACTTTCCATCTGACGTCAGCACAACCGACAAGCTACATGACCGAACGCGCAGGTTCTTTCAAATGCATGACCGGTGGATGTGTTCCCGTGAAGGAGCTTATGCTCCTTTGGTCGAGGGGGAGCGTGGCTCAAATATCGGCTGCCGTTCTGCTTGAACAGGTCAGGACAGAAAAATAAAAAAGCTTGAAGCAGGTAAGCTTCAAGCTTTGCTCGGAGGGTAGTGAATGCTCAGCATTCACCGGATTCAGTACCCACGCGAGATCGAGGATGAAATTAGAAAATAACAAAGCTTGAAGTCAACACCTTCAAGCTTTGTTCGGAGGGGAGTGAATGCTTCGCATTCACCGGATTCAGAACCCACGCGAGATCGAGGATGAAATTAGAAAATAAAAAAGCTTGAGGTCAACACCTTCAAGCTTTGTTCGGAGGGTGTGGGATTCGAACCCACGCGCCGTTGCCGGCAAACGGTTTTCAAGACCGCCTCGTTATGACCGCTTCGATAACCCTCCGTATATGAAACTGCCGTCAGGCAGATATCATCGTGCGTCTTTTCGAACGTACGATATATTATTACATAATCCAATCAAAAAGTCAAGCGATTTTTTCGAAAGAGAACAAGTTTATGAAAGAAATATGCCTTCCGTCAAGCGATTTTCGGGAAGGCATATTTTTCGGATGAATCAGTGTTTACGCTTGTCTTCGCTTTTGCGTTTTGACTGCGGCTGCTTTTTGCCGTCTGCGGCTTTGACTGCGGCGGACTTTTTCAAGTCGGACGTTTTGCCGCGCGGGCGTGAATTTCCTTTTTTTGCGTCACTTCCACGCGCAGACTGAGAAGCGGTTGGCTTACGATCTTTTCCGTTAGCTTTGCTCGGCTGCTTGGAGTGATTTACCTGCTTTGAATATGCGGGACGTACAAGACAGTCCTCACCGAAGCCGATAAGATCCTCTCTGCCTGCTTTAACAAGCGCTTCGCGGACGGCGTTTGCGTTTTCGGGACGATTAAACTGCAAGAGCGAGCGCTGGAGCTTTTTCTCCTCGTAGGAATCGGCAACGTAGACCTTTTTCATTGTAAACGGGTCGAGTCCGGTATAAAACATAACAGTGCTTGCAGTGCCGGGGGTGGGGTAAAAGTCCTGCACCTGCTCCGGATTCAGCTTGCATTTTTTTAGATAAAGCGCCAATTCGACAGCGTCGGCAAGCGTGCTTCCGGGATGCGATGACATGAGATAGGGGACGAGATATTGTTCTTTTCCGATGCTTTTTGTAAGCTCAAAGTAACGCTTTCTGAATCTGTCGTACACGTTGACGGAAGGCTTACCCATAACGCCGAGAACGCTGTCACAGCAGTGTTCGGGGGCGACTTTAAGCTGACCGGAGACGTGATCGCGCACAAGCTTTTTGAAGAAATCCTCGTTTTTGTCGTAGACGAGATAGTCGAATCTGATGCCGGAACGTATGAATACCTTTTTGATTCCCTTAACGTTTTCGATCGCGCTCAAAAGCTTGATGTAATCGCTGTGATCGACCTTGAGATTCGGGCACGGCTTGGGAGCGAGGCATTTTCTGTTAGCGCAAACGCCGCTTTTGAGCTGTTTATCGCAGGCGGGGTCGCGGAAGTTTGCGGTAGGGCCGCCGACGTCATGAATGTAGCCCTTGAAGCCGGGCATTTTCACGATCTTTTCGGCTTCCTCAACACAGCTTTCGATGCTTCTCGAACGTACCGAACGTCCCTGATGATATGTAAGGGCGCAGAAATTGCATGATCCGAAGCAGCCTCTGTTGTGCGTGATCGAAAATTGAACCTCGGCGATTCCGGGGACGCCGCCGTCCTTGTCGTAAACGGGGTGCGGTCTGCGCGCGTAGGGAAGCGCATACACACGATCGAGCTCGTCGCGCTCAAGCGGCGGCATGGGCGGATTCTGAACGAGCATTTTGTTATCGTAATATTCCGTTATCGCCTTGCCGCTTATGTGGTCATTGTTTGCGTACTGAACGGCAAATTCCTCGGCGTAGGCTCGCTTGTCCGTTTTCAGCTCGTCATAGGTGCGCCCCTTGATGTGATCGTAATGGATCTTGTCGTCGAGAGCTGTCAGATATACAGTGCCTCTGACGTCGTGAATTTTTCGCACGGGAACGCCCTTGTCAAGAAGCTGTGCTATTCTGAGAATTATATTTTCGCCCATTCCGTACGTCAAAATATCGGCTCTGGAATCGACTAATATACTGCGTCTGACCTTGTTGTCCCAATAGTCGTAATGAGCGAAGCGGCGAAGCGAGGCTTCAAGCCCGCCTATTATTATCGGAACGTCGCCGTATGCCTCACGAATTCGGTTACAGTAAACGATGACGGAGCGATCGGGGCGCAGTCCCATCTTTCCGCCGGGGCTGTAATAGTCATACGATCTGCGCTTTTTCGAGACGGTGTAATGTGCGACCATCGAGTCTATGTTTCCCGATGATACGAGGAAGCCGAGGCGCGGCTTGCCGAAGCGCTTGAATTCGTCGCAAGATTTATAGTCGGGCTGTGCGAGCATGGCTACGCGGAAGCCGGCGGCTTCAAGCACTCGCGAAATTATTGCGGGACCGAAGCTGGGATGATCCACGTAAGCGTCTCCGGAGACGTAGACAAAATCCGGCGCGTCCCAGCCGCGCTCGGTGCATTCCGATTTTGTTATCGGAAGAAAATCGTATTCCATAAAAATTCCTCATGCCGCTTGCTCTTGCGGCTCAAATAAAATTAGGGCGTGAAACAGACTGCATTTCCGTGCGATCAAGCCGAGCTCATACATTCAGCCGAGCGGCTCGAATGCCTCTGCTCCGTGCTTGCAAAGCGGACAAACAAAATCGTAGGGGAGCGAGTCGCCCTCGTAGACGTAGCCGCAGATCTTGCATACAAAGCCTTTCTTTTCTGCCGCCTTCGGCTTCGGCTTGATGTGTTTTTGATAATATGTGTAGGTGAGCGATTCATCGTCGGATATTTCAAATGCGGATGTCACGCTGCATATAAACAGTCCGTGAGAGCCGAGGTCAACGTAATCGCGAACGGTAAGGGACATTATTGCGTTCACGTTGTCGGAGAGGAAAAGAAGTCCGTTTTCGCCTCTCCAAGACTGTATTCCCGCAAGCTTGTCCGTGTTTCTGCCGCTTTTGAAGCCGAAATTTTCGAAAACGGAAAACGGCGCAGATGTTGTGAGGCAATTTACGTTCATTTTGCCCGTTTTTCGGACTGTATCGTGAGTGTAATTCGATTTGCTTATCGAGACGGTGACGGACAGCGGCGACGATGCGACTTGCGAAACTGTATTAACGACGCAGCCGTTGTCCCGCGTTCCGTCGTTGGTTGTTACGATATAAAGTCCGTAACTGATGCGTGACATTGCGTTTGTATCAATATTTGACATGGCTTTTTCGGTGTTTATCTGTAAATCGGGGCGCAAACGTCGTTGCCGTCGTCGTCCTTTGAGGATATTTTCACTCTTACGTTCTCGGCGTCGGCAGGGACGGGAAGCGTGAACTTCGCGCTGACAGACGAGAAGCGGTCAACGTACAGGTTTCGCTTGTCCGAGAGTATCGTTTTTTCTCCCGACATGACATCGAAACAGAGCGTGACACATCCGTCGGCATTGTTGTTCATGACTGTTACGTCTGCAATAAGCGCGTCTTTTGCGTATGAAACATTGCCGCTTGTTGCGATTCCGTAATGCACGGGCTCTGTCACTCCCTCAAGGGTGGGCTTTACGGGAAGCATATCGCCGTTTTCATCGAAATAAAGTCTGTCAAGGGCAGGCTCACGGTGACTTCCGGCGTAGAGACCTTCTCCGACGTCAACCGTCGTGGGAATATTGAATCTGTGGTAGCAGACGTACCATTCATCGGTGCCGGGAACGTTGAGGATGCTGTGATGTCCCGTGCACATGATGCGCGGATCGTTTGCGTTGTCGCGGGAGATCAGTATATCCGAGCCTTGCGGACGCTCTGTGGGAGAGTCGGAAACGCCCCAACGAACGATATAGTACGCGCGCTCGGTGTTGCCCTCGCTCCAAGTGAAATAATATTTGCCGTTGCGCTTTACAACAAACACGCCCTCCGTAAAATGATCGGGGGTAATTGTGTGGATCTCTCCGTCAAGCGAGATCATATCGTCTGCGAGCTTGGCAACGTAAAGTCCGCCGTTACCCCAATAAAGATAGGGTGTGCCGTCATCGTCGATATATACCTGCGGGTCTATCATTTGACCGCGCTTTGTTCCTGCGGGAACGAGCGGATGACCGATATCGGTGAAGGGACCGCAGGGCGACGTCGCAACAGCAACGCCGATGTTTCTGCCGCCGTCCTTGCCCGTTTTGTTCCAACCGTAGCGACCGCCGCTGTAATAAAAATAATATTTGCCGTTGCGCTCGATCGCGGACGGAGCCCACGCCATAACGCCGCCCGTCCAAGGAATGTCGGCAAAATCAAGGATCACGCCTTCGTCTGTCCAGTGGAGCAGATCGGGCGAGGAGAACGTATGAAAGAGGGTACTTTGCCAGCCGTTTATTCCGTCCGTTGTGGGATAGATGTAATATTTGCCGTCAAGCGGGATGATGCCGGGGTCGCCGAAAACGCCGTGCTCGCCGAGAGGGGAATTACCCCATTCAACTGTTTTTACGGTAAATTCGGTTTTTTCGCCGTCGCTTGATGTGAGGACTGCATTGACGCCGCTTGCAAGGTCGTCGCCGTCAAGCTCGACGGTGTAGCCGGACGCAAGCTCAAATTCCGGCTTTATATCGTTTTTGTGCGTCGGAACGACGGGGATTATGATCTCCGAATCGTTTATCTGCACATTGTATTTTTTGATGTTTTTTCCGTGAACGGAGAGAATCTTGTCTTTAAGCATTTGGGACTCCTTCGCTTGTTATTGTTACTTAATATTTTAATATAATAATCCGATAATGGCAAGGCATAAATTGATTTTTTCGGTAAAAAAATTATTCAATTGCATAAGATCGTTCGAAAATCTTATACAATTGAATAAAATGTCGTATTTCAGATATAATGGTCGATTGCGAGCATCAGCGAAAAGCCGACAAGAAACGCGTAAACGGAAATATGCGACAAATTGTCGTCCGACGTCTGCATTTCACCGCTCACGACGTACAGCATTGTGCCTCCGGCAAAGGCGAGAGCAAACGGAAGGATCGCGGATGCCAACGAAACGGCAAAATATCCTATAAAAGTGCCGACTACCTCAACAGCGCCGGAAAGTGCGGCAATGAGAAACGCCCGCGTTTTACTCATGCCGACACTGAGCAGAGGAGGAATGACGATCATCCCCTCCGGCAGATTTTGCAGAGCGATACTGCCTGCGATCTTGATTGTGTTCGAAAGATCTCCGCCGAAGCCGACCCCCGCGGCAAGTCCTTCGGGGAAATTGTGCACCGCTATCGCAATGACAAAAAGTACGGCACGGGCGGCTGCTCTACTTTCTTCCGTTGAGCGATTTTGCGAGCCTCCGAGGAGCTTGTCGGCGTCGGGAATGAGCTTGTCAAGCAAGTTCACTGCGAACGCGCCGACAAAAACGCCCGCAAGCGTTATCGGGCAGGCAAACGAGCCGCCCGATTCAAGCGATGGAACGATAAGACCGAGCACTGCGGCGGACAGCATCGTTCCGTAGGCAAAATAAAGGATAACGTTTTCCGTTTTCTTGGAAATTTCTTTGAAAATAAAGCCGAAAATGCCTCCGAGAACAGTTGCGCCCCCGACGGCAAAAGCGACGAGTGATACGAGCAGCATTTCAGCCTCCGTTATTTTAACATTCTCGATACAGTATATTCCGCTTTGTAAAAAATGACATTCGCCGACGGGATGTGAGGAATTATTGGGTTCTTTTTGCGATAGCGGTTGATTTTGATGATGCTGTTATGATATAATATGCGTAATGCCTTGAAAGGCAGTATACGGCGCGTGCTGCGCTCGTGAATCACGGCACATTGAATTCAGTCCGATGATCGTGACTTGCGGAAAAAACGTAGACGGAGACTTTTAATGAGAGAAGAATTTAACGGAGCTGTGCTCGCATACCTCGGTGATGCTGTCGTTGAGATTTGGACTCGCGAGCTTTTGCTCTCTTGCGGAATAACCTCGTCGGCTGTTGCGTCGTCGGAGGCGCTTTCGTTTGTTACGGCAAAGTCGCAAAGCGAAGCGTATGAGCTTGTGCGCGAGCTGTTGACGGAGGAGGAGGCGGACGTGTTCCGTCGCGGACGCAACGCTCATGTTACTGTCCCGAAAAGCGCATCTCCAGCAGATTATCATCGCTCGACGGGCTTCGAGGCGCTTCTTGCGGCGCTTTGGCTTGACGGAAAACGCGACCGAATAAACGAGATCATGTCGATCGCTTATGCGGACAAGATTGAATCGCTCAAACGTCGACACTGCGAGTGAGCAATGTACCAATCTTCGGCTTCAATTTGAAACAATATTATAAATTAAAACTTCAAGGAGAATCAAAAATGAAGAAATTTTTCGCTGAATTTAAGGCATTTATCAGCCGCGGCAACGTGCTCGATATGGCTATCGGTGTTATCGTTGCGAATGCGTTCGGTAAGATCACAACCGCGCTCATAAACAATGTGTTTATGCCCGCGATAGGTCTTATTCTCGGAGGCAATGATTTTACGGATACGCTCAATTGGGTCGTTGTCGCGCCCACTGTTGACGAGCTCGGCACTGTTGTCGATCCCGGCGTTACGATCGGTTTCGGCACGTTTGTTTCCGAAATAATCAACTTTATTGTTATCGCGTTTATCTGCTTCTCGATCGTCAAGGCGTTTAACAAGGCTGCTGCAATGGCAGAAGCTGCAAAAGCTAAGAAAGCTGAGGAAGATGCAGTTGCCGAAGCGGAAGCCGCTGCGGAAGAACCTCCGAAGCCCACTCAGGAAGAGCTTCTTGCCGAAATTCGCGATCTTCTCAAATCCAAATCGGAATAATATTTGCACAAAAAACAATCCGTTTTTGCAAGTCGGTATAAAAAACTGCTTGCAAAAGCGGATTGTTTTGTTCAAGCTGTTGAAAAACACGATCATGCGTGATATAATTCAAGCGAAAACAGCCGTGCTCGAAAAATTCGACTTATCTTTAGCTCACGGATATGATCCGATGTGACTTTTTTGAAGCTTTGTTGCCTAAATTTGTTTTTGCGGAGGTGCGGAAAATGAATCTAACGTCCGGAATATGTACAAATATACAGAGATTTTCCCTTCATGACGGGCCCGGGATACGGACGACTGTATTTTTGAAGGGCTGTCCGTTGCGGTGCATTTGGTGTCACAACCCCGAAACATGGAAGCGCGGCAGGGAGCTTTTCTTTTCCGAGGCGAAATGTGTCGGATGCGGAATTTGTGTCAAGGAATGTGCGAACGGCGCAGTTTCCGTTGCTGACGGGAAAGCCAAAACGGATCGAAAGCTTTGCACATCATGCTTGGCTTGTGCAAATGTGTGTCCTGCTCGCGCAAGAACAGCCTCCGGCGAAGAATATACGGCGGACGATCTTGCGGAAATTTTGAAAAAAGACAGCAAATATTATAAAAAATCCGGCGGCGTTACTTTTTCGGGCGGCGAGCCGTTACTTCAGACGGATTTTGTCTGCGCTGTTGCCGATTTGATGCGTAATGCGGGAATTCATACGGCGATGGAAACGTCGCTTTATGCGTTATCGGAAAATGTCGAAAGAGCGGCTGAACACATTGACTTTTTTATGGTCGATATAAAATCAACCGATGACGCCGCACACAAGAAATTCACAGGCGTTTCGGTTCTTCCCATACTTGAAAACGTTAAGCTGCTTTCGTCTCTCGGCAAAAAAGTCTTGATACGTATTCCGATCGTTGAGACCTTTAACGCAACTGCTCAAAGCATACGTGCAACTGCGAAGTTTTTGTCGGAAAATACTGATTTTCGCGAGGTTGAGCTTTTGCGGATGCATAAGCTTGCGGAAGGAAAGTATTCGTCTTTAGACAGGGCGTATGAGGCGGCGGAGCTTCCGATACCGACGGAAGAAAAGATGATATCATTTGCCGAGCTGCTTGCGGAGCTCGGTATCAAGGCTCATTATAAAAAAGACACCTACGAAAAAGGGAGGAAATAAACCATGACGAATAAAGAGCGTGCAAAATCTTTAACCGAAGAAGCTGTATGGTTGTTGAGAAACAAGCCCGTAAACAGTACGTACACGGAAAGAACGTTTTTACTTGACGAAGCAAGACGGAAAGTGGCAAGATATTCCCAGCCGTTACGCCAGGGAAAGGGACTTGCGTATGTCCTTGAGAGGGCGTCTCTGCCGATAGATGAAAGAGATTTTTTGCTCGGACGTTTCATTGACAAGGTGCCGACAGATGAGGAGGAAGCGCTGTTTCGTGAGATCTGGCGCGAGCGTTCTCCGAATTCCAATCAAATCATAAATCTGAACGGAGGTCACCTCACACTTGATTGGGAAACAATTGTTAAGGATGGCATAACGGGATACATAAGTCGTGCGGAAAAGCGTCTTTTGACAGCGGAAGCGGGGGACGAAGCTGTATACGTCGAGGGAATGATCGAGGTATACAGATCGGTCAGAAATTATATAGCACGATATGCCGTCGCTGCCGATGAGTCGGGAAAGGCAGACTGTGCCGAAATATGTCGTAATCTTACGCTTCGTGCGCCCGAAACATTCCGCGAAGCGCTTCAGCTTGTGCTTTTTGTTTTTATTATATATTCCGTTTATGCGGGAAACGCCGTCGGATGTATGACGCTCGGACGTATGGATATGTATCTTTTGCCGTATTATAAGCGCGATATTTCAAGCGGCGCGCTTACAAAAGATGACGCCGAGTGTCTCATTGACGATTTTTACAGTAAAACAAATCTCATTCTCGGACGCGGAGAGCATCAGATGGCTAATTCTGCGTTCGGAGGAAACACAACGGGCTGGGAACGCAATCCTGCGTTTGATTCGCCTGCGTATATTCTGCTCGGCGGATATACTTCGATCGAAAAGGAAGCGCCGTCAAATCCGCTGACAGAGCTTATGGTTGACCGTATTGAGCCGAGATGCAAGCACCCTGTCATTGTTTACCGTCATACGAATAAAGACCCAGATTCCGTGCTTCGAATTCTTTATGATAAGATCAGAAACAACGCTTCCGTTTTGATCTACAACGATGAGACGATGATCCCCGCGATGGAAAATGCGGGAGTTTGGCCTGAGGACGCCGTTCGCTATTCGATACACGCCTGCAATTGGCCCGACGTACACAACGGAGCGATCGTAGGCTCTTTCGGCGGCCCGATCCCAAGACTTATAGTTGAGGTGCTTGACAAAAAACGCGATTTTTCGTCAGTTGATGATATATATGCCGCGCTTGCCGAGCATTTCAGACGAATGGTGCGCGAGCACTTTGACCGCTATCGCAGATGTTACCGTTCCGGAAAGCTTCCTCCGAGTGAGCTGCTCAGCTTTACCGACTGCTTTTATTTCGGTGTTCTCGACAGCGCAAGAGCAAGCACGAGAGGCGGCGTAAAGTATCCTGCGTTACATACGCTTGTGCGAAACATTGGAACCGCCGCCGATATGATGTCGGCAGTATCTGAGCTTGTGTATAAGCGCGGCGAATGTACGCTTGAGGAGCTGTGCGACGCTGCCGACAATAATTTCGAGGGCTTTGAAAAGCTTCTTGCCAAATGCCGCAGGATGCCGAAATTCGGAACAGACGACGACGTTGCCGACGGTCACGCTGTGCGTCTTTTGAACACACTTCTCGATGTTATTGACGAGGAATCTGTAAATGAAAACGGAGTTCGTGACGTTGTTTCGCTTAACGTGGCGATAACGGATATGAATCACATCGGAGAGGGCAGGGCGCTGAAGGCGACGTGCGACGGCAGACTTGCTGGCACACCGTTGAGTGAAAATCTTTCTCCCTCTGTCGGATATTCGGATAGTGTTACGGCTTTGCTTAATTCGGTTTCGAAGCTTCCGTTTGAGAGAATGCATTCGGGCGCTTGCAACGTTCGCTTGAGACGAGACGCAGTTGACGGAGACGACGGACTCGAACGTCTGATGATCTTGTGCGAGACATATTTTGAAAACGGCGGAATGCAGCTTCAACTCAGCATCGCAGACACTTCCGATCTGTATGCGGCACAAAAGAATCCAGACGAATATCGAGACCTTATGGTGCGAGTTACCGGATACAGCGCGATTTTCGTTGATATGTCAAAGAACGCGCAGGACGAGATAATCAGACGCGATGAGCTTGCGTAAAACAGTTAAAAATAAAAAAATCCGCGGAAATTTCCGCGGATTTTTTGATGAATCGTTGTTTATACGTTCTCCGAAAGTCCGTTATCGTCGGCGTATTTTTTGAAAGTAGCCACAAGGTCGCTCGGACGGAGAAAAACTACCTTTTCTTTAAGATCGTCGGGAAGCTTTGCCATCTGGTCTTCGATGTAGCTGAATTTTGAATCTATCCATGCAACGATGGTGTTTATTGCCGCAAACTGAGGCTTGCCGCCGCTTTCCTCGACTTTTTTGTAAAGAACTCTGAGAAAATGCTCAAGATCACCGGGCTTTTTTCCGTTAAGATTGCCTTCGGCGAGAAGCACGGGCTTGCCGCCGCGAATATAGGCGTTGCAGGTGTCGGGCGTTATGCCTTCGCAAAGCGCACCGTCGATGCAAGTCGTTTTTTCCATATACTTTACGACATCGTCTTTTTGCTCGACAGGATAAAATCGCCACGGATTAGCGACACGCACACCGGAACGGCGAAGAAGTACGTCGTTTTTATCAAGCCAACCGTCAAGGAATTCTCTGTTGTACTTGCCGTAATAAATGAACTGCCAGCCGGAGGGACCCGCAATCAGCTCATCGTATTCCGGATGCATATTGTTATAGTACCAATTGATTATATTCGGAGCGATTTCCGCTGTCATCGGAGCAAAAGTCGTGCCGACGGGGAAGCTTCGATTTGATTTTTTCATGTTGTTCCAAAGAACTCTCGTGCCGAGCTGATCGAACTGTATGTTGTCGCCGTCGGAGAAGAAGATCGAAATGTAGAGCTTACCATCCTCGGCGTCAACGGGGACTCCGGGACGCTGCATCGGAAGCTCCGCCGAGGGGAGAGATGAGCATACGCTTGCATTACCGAACCAATCGCTCACAATGAAGCCGAAGCCGGCGGGTGCGCCCTCCATCAAAAGATCGTCTCCCTGCGGAGCATATCCGAAAACGGTGGGCTGAGGGGAAAAATGACCGGAATTGAATATTTTACGCTGAATATCAAGGTCGGTTTCATCTTCGAGATTCAGCCAAAAGCAGAACAGACCGCAGGCAATTCCGTAATCCTGAAAGCGGTGATCGCCGCGCGGATCCTGACTCAGCACGCCGAAACGCGCGCATTTCGGCAAAAGCTCCGATATGGCGTAATCGTAAGCGTCTGTTTTTGTTTTCCATTTGCCGCGGATATCTGTGATTTTCTTGTCATATCCCAAGCTTTTGAGCTTTTCGCAGATCGCGGGCGTGACGGGAAGTGAATCCTCAAGCGCCGCCAACGTGGTTGCGATGTTCCATTCATAATCGGAATCGGGATCGAAAACGATAAAGCCGTCTACGTAGTCCTTGTAATCGTCAAAAAGTCTGTAAAAGTCGGCAGGGTGCTCTCGATCTCCTATACCGTTGACCTTTTCATAAT
>CAZOMK010000043.1:0-12392 GCA_964580615.1 uncultured Lachnospiraceae bacterium
GCGTCGTTATGAACGTCAATTCCGTAAGAGTATTCGTTCCTGCATCTCTTTCCGGCGTTCCGAAGGACGGCTATCTCAATTCGCTCGTAGGTACGACTCAGAAGGTCAAGCTCAAGGAAGTAAACGCACGCAGCAAACGCGCTTACGGTTCTATCCGCGACGTAGCACGTGCGGAAAGAAAGGCTCGCGAGGAAGCGTTCTGGTCTTCCGCTGAGGTAGGCAATAAGTATCACGGAACAGTAAAAAACCTCACAGCATACGGCGCGTTCGTAGAGATCGCTCCCGGCATCGAGGGTATGGTACACGTAAGCGAACTTACATGGAAGCGCGTAAGACAGCCTTCCGATGTTGTTTCCGTAGGCGACGAGATCGACGTTTATATTCTCGACCTCAATCGTGAGCGCAAGAGAATTTCTCTCGGCTGCAAGACAGAGGAAACAAATCCTTGGTACGTATTCACTCATAAGTATTCTCTCGGTGACGTTGCCGAGGTTAAGATCGCTAACTTCACAACATTCGGCGCATTTGCCGAAATCGTTCCAGGTCAGGACGGTCTTGTCCACATTTCCGAGATCAGCGATCAGCGCATCTCCAAGGCTTCCGATGTTCTTGAAATCGGTCAGCTCGTAAACGCGAAGATCATCGCTATCGACGAAGAAAACAAAAAGGTCAGCCTCTCCATCAAGGCTCTCACAGCTCCCGTAGTTGAAGAAGAGTACGAGGAAGAGGAAGAAGACGACGATTACAACGGCGGCGTTGTTTATTCCACAGATGCTCCCGATGAGAGCATTTACACAGAGGAAGACGCTGAGTAATCGGCACTGCCTACATAACGGACTCTTTAATATACGGCTCAATCGGAATCGGGTGACCTGAAAAGGCCCCCGATTCCGTAACGTATTTTTTGCGGATTTCCGTTTTTACTGATTATTATTACGAAATTTATATCCCGAGAGGTTTATAATGGGAAAAGCTAAAAGAGCAAAAGAAAAAAAGCTTCAGGAAGAACAGCGCAGAGCTGCCGCAGAAGCTAAAAAACGCGAAGAAAAGAAAGAAAATCTGAAGATAGTAACGATCGTTGTTGCGATCATTCTCGCTGTCTCCATCGTTGTCACAAGCGTGTGCCTTATCGTTATCGGCGTTAAGAGCAAGGGAAATTATCTGCGCGACAAGGTTTCCGTTTCGAGCGAAAACTATGAAATCAATAACGCGATGCTTTCGTATCTGTTTGCGGATAACTTCTATACTCAAAAATCGTATTTTGATTACTATGCAAGCTACTTCAAGCTTGATACGTCCGCTTCTCTTAAGAGCCAGAGCTACAGCGATACAATGACTTGGTACGATTACTTCCTCCAGGCTGCCGCAAACAATGCATCGAGCATTCTCGTTAATGCGGAAGCCGCAAAGGTGCAGGGAATCACTATCGGAGACATTGAAAAAGCTTTGATCGACAAGGAAATCGACGACCTCAAGGACGCGGCTTCCGAGAAGAAGCTCGAACTCGACGAATATATTTCCGAATATTACGGACTCGGCGTTAAAGAGCAGGACGTTCGCGATATGCTTGAGCTGTACTATCTTTCTCTTAAGTATTATTATACCACTATCTATGGAATTGAAGTTACCGATGAAGAAATCAGCAAGTATTACGAAGATAATAAGGACGATTTCCTCAAGGTAAATTATAAGACCTACACAGTCAAGGCGGATTACGACAGTAAGGCTACCGACGACGAAAAGAAGAAGGCTTATGAGGAGGCGAAAACTCAGGCCGAGGCAATCTCCGCCGCAAAGACTTCCGAAGAATTCGACAGCTTCCTTATGACTTATCTCAAGAAGTACAAGGCTGACGATAAAAAGTTTACCGAAACCGTAGAGGCTGCGCTTGTTGAAGGAGAGCTTTACAATAAGGACTCCGAATACAGCAAGTGGCTCTTCGACGACGAAACCAAGGTGGGAAATACAAAGGTTATCGACGACGGTAAGGGTAATTATACCGTTTATATGCTCGTTTCCGCAAAAGCGCGTGAAGAATACGCTACAAAGGACGTTCGTCATATCCTCTTTATCGAATCCGAATATGAGTCCAAGGAAGCTTGCCTTGCTGCTGCTGAGGCGGCGCTTGCCGAATTCAACAAGACCGGCAAGACACAGGACGATTTCGCTAAGCTTGCCGAAAAATATACCGGCGATACCGGCTCCATTTACAACGGCGGTCTTTACGAAAGCGTGTCCAAGGGTCAGATGGTTGAGGAATTTGAGGACTGGGCATTTGATGAAAAGCGCGAGGTCGGCGATGTCGAGATCGTTTACACCGAATCCTACGGTTACCATGTTATGTATTTCTGCGGCGACGGAGCGCAGGCTTGGTCTGCTGTTGCACGCGACGCCGTCAAGGAAGACAAGTACGAAAAGATTTCCGAGGATATCGTTGAAAAATACAAGATCACAGTTGATCTCAAAAAGGCGTCTAACGTACCCGATATTAACAAATAATATGAAAAAAATCACCGAGAGATATCGCTCTCGGTGATTTTTTCTGTAACTTAAATTTTTTGTTTATCAAGACAATATGAACAAAATATCATACTTTGTTTTGTGTATATATACAAATTGTTATTAATTTCGCAAAAAAGCGTTGAAAATTTTGAAAGTTGTGATATAATAACGGTATCATCAAAACACAAAGATGAAAAGGAGTACCCAAGATATGAAGAAATTTTTAGCAATTCTTCTTGTCCTTTCGATGATCTGCGTTTCCGTTATCGCTTGCTCGGATTCTCCCGATGATCCGAAAAATCCCACAGGTGATGACACATCTAATTCCGGCGGTACGGATGAAGCAGGAAAGTACACGACAGATATGACCTCCGATGAAATGCTCCAGTGGAGCGGAGAAACGTTCAATGTAAGAACGGTTGAGCTTTCCAATGCAAGAATGCAGCTTGACTTCGAGGAAATTTCGGATGACCCCGTTGACCTTGCTGTATACTACCGCACTGCTTATCTTGAGCAGGTAATGGGAATTGACTTTGTTGATATTATTGATAAAGACTACTATTCCAGCGGATTTACCCCCATCGATACTCTTATCGAAGCGGGCGACTCTACATTTCATATGTTTAACGTAAGATGTATTGAGTCCATTGCTTCATGGTCGAACGGTAATATTTATACGTTTGATGAACTCAAATATGTAAATCTTGATAAGGGATATTGGGCACAGGACCTTAACCCCGGTCTGACGCTCCTCGGTGAACAGTATACCGCTGTCGGTGCCGCTGACCTTAACGTATACGACTTTATGTTTACTCTCCTGTTCTCGAAGCAGGTGTTTGAAGAAAGAAATCTTCCCGATCTGTATAAGCTTGTTGAGTCCGACGAATGGACTGTCGATAAGATGTCGGAAGTTATGAAAAATTCCTACTTCGACGAAAACAGCTCCGATACAAGAGACAGCGCTGACTTCTACGGCTATCTTGCAGACAACCGCATGGTTATCCCGCACTTCCTCGTATCCTGCGAGGCTCTTTCCGTAACAAAGGATGACGAAGACTATCCGAATGTAAACTTCGGTGACGAACATTTCTATGAAGTTCTCCAGAAGGTATTCGTAATCATGTGGGACGAAGAAAACTGGTTCGACAAATACACTGGAGATAACGATGTTCCTTCTCAGTGCATCACAATGTTCTCTCAGAATCAGGCTCTCTTCCTTGACTGCTCGTTCAACTTTGTCCCCAACCTCCGTAGCATGGAAACTGACTTCGGTATAGTTCCTTACCCGAAGTGGGATAAAGATCAGAATGACTATCATTCCAGAGTTTCTTACTTCTTCTCGCTTGTTGTTCCGAACACCTGCCCGAACGTAGATCTCACAAGTGCTGTTCTTGAAATCATGAACTGCTACTCTCAGAACGAAGTTATCCCTGCTTATTATGATCAGTCCCTCCAGGGCAAGATCGCGCGTGACGAGGAATCTCAGGCAATGCTTGATATCATCTTCACTCACCGTATTGCAGACCTTGGCGATACAACCTTCTGCGACCTTATTCGTGACGGCGTTCTTTCTGGAATGTTCGGCGGAGACGACAGAAATATGTCCACTCTCACGTCCAAGAGCAAGTCTATAAACAAGAAGATAAGCAATTATCTCGAAGACGCAATGAGCAAATAATTTTCATACATAAAAGCAGGCATGATCTCGATCACGCCTGCTTTTTCACTTGATTTTGCTGTCGTTGGATAGAAAAAGGCGAAGCGCTGATGCGCTTCGCCTTTTGTGCTTGAATAAAATTATTCTCTTACGTAAACAGACATTTCGCCTGCTCCGCGATTCGCCCATGTGTAATAGGGAATGAACGTGAGCTTCGTTTTTTCGCGCTTGGGAGGCGTCTCTCTGTAAAGGGAATCGTCTCCGTCGTCAACGAGAACTGTTCCGTCTGCGTAAATTTCGACGATCCCGCCAAGCTTATCCTCGATGTAAGCTTCCGTAAGCTCGGATTCACGCGGCAATGTGATGCCTGCGATCGGGGAAGCATTGTCTGCGGATTCTACGCAGTAAACGACGGGGCCGCGTCTGATGGCAACCTTGCCGGCGTCGGCGCGTACCTGATAATTTGCGTAAACTCTCTGAGGTTCAACGTTAAGCTTGATCTCAACAGTGTCGCCTTCGCTCCATTCACGATCAATTACAGCGTAACCGTTGACCATTTCGTATTCAACAGCCTTGCCGCCGAGCGTAACGGTGTAGGAGTTCTTGGAGAATGCGGGGATTCTGAAGCCGAGAGCGTACTTGCCTGCGGACGCTGTGACGGAAATATCGCCGTCAAGCGGGTCATTTGTCTTTGTGAGAAGCTTTACATCGCAGGAATCTGTATGGAGCGTCGCTTCTCCGGCAACGTACAGATGATTATAAACGGTATTGCCGTCGATCGTGTACATATATCTGCCGATGCTTGTTACCATTCTTGCAAGGTTGGGAGGACAGCACGCGCAGCCGAACCATTTGGGACGGACGGGAAGTGCGTGACGGTGCTCCGGATTCTTTTCACTTGCTTCGGGCCATACCTCAAGAGGATTTACGTAGAAGAAATTCTTTCCATTGAGGGACATACCGGCGATGCAGGTGTTGTACAGCGCCGTTTCCATTGTGTCGGCGTAGCTTGAATCAACGTGGATCTGGAGCATCGCTCTCATGAAGAAGCAAAGCGCGATGGAAGCGCAGGTTTCGGCGTATACTGTATCATTGGGAAGGTCGTAGTCGAAGGTGAAGCGCTCGCCGGAGGGGGAAGAACCGACACCACCTGTTATGTACATACGCTTTTGAATGAGATTGTCGTAAAGACGTTCGCAAGCGGCGAGAAGCGTTTCGTCTCCTGTTTCGCGTGCAACGTCTGCCATACCGGTAGCAAGATAAAGCGCACGAACGCTGTGCCCCTCAAGAGCTTCCTGCTCACGAACGGGCTTGTGCCACTGAGCGTAATCGCCGGGATCGCGCCAATGACGCTTCTTGCCGTTGTTGCGAGCTTCTTCCTCAATGTCGAAGAAGCGAGGCTCCTTTGCACGTTCGTCGATGAAATACTTCGCGAGCTTGAGCATGAGCGGATCTTTTGTTGCTTGATACATGGAAACGAGCGCAAGCTCAACCTCCTCGTGACCGGGGTAGCCGTGAAGCTTGCCTTCCTCCGGGCCGAGAACTGAATCAATGTGATACGCCATGCGAGTCATGATGTCAAGAAGCTCGCGCTTGCCTGTTGCGTAGTAGTAAGCGGTAGCGGCCTCCATCATGTGACCTGCAACGTAGAGCTCGTGGTTGTCGCGAAGGTTAGTCCAACGCTTGCCGGGCTCCTTAACTGTGTAATATGTGTTAAGATATCCGTCAGGCTGCTGAGCACGACCGACAAGCGCGATAGCTTCGTCGGCAATGGCTTCAAGTTCGGGATCGGGCTTGGACATAAGAGAAAACGCAACTGCTTCGAGCCATTTTGCAAGGTCGGAATCCTGGAAAACACAGCCGTAGAATTCGCCCTCGGCTTCGCCTGCCGCAATCTTGAAGTTTTCAATGCAATGGCTGGGGGCTGCGTCCGGGACGCGGTCGTTTAATGTTTCCCACTGATAGGGAATTACGTGATTACGTACGAGATCCATGAAACGGCCGAAAAAGCCGTGTTCGTCAACTTTGATCTCTTTAACGTTAGGGGTGGCAAGATTTTTCACTTTGAACCTCCGGATAAATTAAGTTGCGACGTTGTTCGTCAAGTAAATATTAACATAATCGCAAAGATAACGCAAGCGTATTTTTGTTTTTTCGGTCATATTTTTGATCATAAATACTTAAAAATCACGCTTTACAAAAGGAGAGTTGTGTGGTAAAATAAATAGGTACTGTAAAAATGGGAGTTTGCGGCTTGCCGTGCTTAATATGAAACGAATAATTTGATACTGCCAATGCAGATTATGACAATATAAGTTAATTTCGGAGGAAAAAAGATTTGATTATCGCACTTGAAGATGCAAAATATAAATTGATCGGTATGAGGGATCCCGTTAACGATCTCGGATCGGCTCTCAGAATAGATGAAATAAAAGAAAAGATCGCCGTGCTCGAAAAGGAAACATACGCGGAGAATTTTTGGTCGGATGCGGAAAATTCCGCGCGTGTTTTGAAAGAGGTCAAGCAGCTCAAGGATACGGCGGAGGCGTATCATAATCTCGTCACGCGCCTTGAGGACGCTATCATGATGGCGGAAATGGCTATCGAGGAAAACGACGAAACGATGATAGACGAGATCACAAGCGAGGTCGATGAGATCGAAAAGACCGAAGCTCAAATGAGAATAGAAGTGCTCCTTTCGGGAGAATACGACGCCAATAACGCAATCGTGTCGTTCCATCCGGGTGCGGGCGGAACAGAGGCTCAGGACTGGGCGCTTATGCTTTACCGTATGTATACACGTTGGGGCGAGCGCCACGGCTACAACGTCAAGCTTTTGGATTGGCTTGACGGCGAAGAAGCCGGCCTTAAGAGTGCTACCATCATGGTAGAGGGACTTAACGCGTACGGATACCTCAAGAGCGAAAACGGCGTTCATCGCCTTGTTCGTGTGTCACCCTTTGATTCGTCGGGACGCAGACATACTTCGTTTGCTTCCGTTGAGGTAATGCCCGAATTTACCGATGATAATTCGATTGAGATCAACGAATCCGATTTGGAGATTACAACGCATAAGTCAAGCGGAGCGGGCGGTCAGCACGTCAACAAAACTGAGTCTGCGGTTCGTGTGCTTCATAAGCCCACAGGCATCGTCGTCGGCTGTCAAACCGAACGAAGCCAGATTCAAAACAGAGAGACGGCTCTCAAAATGCTCAAGGCGAAGCTCATGGAGATAAAGGAGCGCGAGAACCTCGAAAAGATCGAGGATATTCAGGGCAATAAAACGAATATCGAATGGGGCGCACAGATCCGTTCGTATGTGTTTATGCCGTACACACTTGCAAAGGATACGAGAACCGGCTATGAGGACGGAAACATTCAGGCTGTTATGGACGGAGATATCGACGGCTTCATAAATGCTTGGCTCAAATGGAATTCAAGCAAATAATCGCAAATTAACAAAAAGCCTTTACGCAAATACGTAAAGGCTTTTTTGCGTAAATTTTCAAAATGCGGATAATTATGTGCGGTTTGAGGGATACTATGATCCAAACAAAAATTATTTGGAAAGCAAAAATGTATGAATTTACGCAAATGCATAATAAGACAAAAGCATAACATGACTGAAATGCGCAGGTTTGAACACCGGACGAATGAATACGGCAAGCTCAGTGAAGATGAAAAGTGGATACTTGACAACAAAGTCAAGCTTGTGTTCTTGTGCTTGGAAAATATAAAACGGCTTCGCGGAATTGAAGTGAAGAAAAACGATAATTTGAAGATTATCGAATTTTGCAGACGCGTGTGCGTGAAGTATGCGTACTCCTTGAACGAAACTGTTTTGATTGATGAATTAAACGAGGCGCAGTCCGGCGATAGATTCTTTACGATAAACGAGCTCTATTACCTAAAAACGTTCATTTTGTGTGCCGCTTTTGACGCGATAAGTGACGATTTGGAGGGAAAAACACGCAACGTATCGCATCTCGCTGTGAAAATGATATACGATCTTGATAATATCGAATTTTACGATATATACGAATCGGTATCGGTGACAGAACGCATTTTGCTTGCTGATCCTTCGGGCGTGTATGTCGATTGCGACCTTGTAACGAAGGAACTGTACCGCAGAAAACTTACGCAAACCGCGCGAAAAAACGGTGTGTCCGAGCGTGAGCTTGCGAAAATGTATCTGGAGCTATCTGAAAAATCCGAGGGGAAGGGGACACATGTCGGATATCATATACTGAAAAACGCCAAGCATGATCGCGCCAACGCGTACTTTGCAGTTATTGATTTTGTACCGATTTTAGTCATCTTGTCTATTTTGACGGCTGCATATATTGGATCGTCTACGCTGTTGATTTTGCTGTCTGCCTTACCGTATTTTTCGGTGAGACGCTTGATGAAGCTCATCACGAACGATTTTGTGAATGCTGTTATTCCGACGGAGATCCCACCGAGATTGCAATTGAAAAGCATTCCGCAAAACGCAAAAACCGTTTTGACATACACTGTTTCATTGCAAAATAAGACAAGCGCAAAACAATTGTTCGACAAAATGCTATTATACGCACGTGCATATAACGATTCTGAGCTTTTGTTTTGCGCACTTGTCGATCTTCCGGATTCGACTAACAAAATTGACCCGCATGATGACGAAATTTTGAAATATGCCGAAAAACGAGTTGACGAAATACGTAAATTCAATCCGAACTGCTTTTTGCTTCACAGAGAGCGCTCTTATTCCGAAAGCGAAGAAAAGTACATCGGACGCGAAAGAAAGCGCGGCGCGCAGGAAGAAATGATCGCTTGGCTGACGGATGATGCCTCTGCGCTAACTTTTCACGGAGGCGAGAAGCCGAAAAACGTGCGCTACATTCTCGCACTCGATGCCGATACCGAGATCGCGTACAAGGATATCCTACGCTTGACGGCAACAGCGCTTCATCCGTGCAACGCTCCCGAATTTGCCGTCAGAGGCGGTGCGGAAACAGTTATCGACGGCTACGGAATTTTTGTCCCGACTGCTGCTGTTTCGCTGAAAAACATCTCAAAGCAAAACAAATATACGATTGTAAAAAATGCGTTTGAGGGGCGCGGCGCCTACGAAAGCGCGAACTTTTCGGCATATACGTCGTTTTGCGATGAGGGGACTTATTGCGGAAAGGGACTTATAGACGTTAACGCGTACAAGCGCGTCGTTTTTGGAAAATTTCCGAGTGAACGCATACTGAGTCACGATATTTCCGAGGGCGCATTTTTGCGTGCGGCGGCTGCTTCGGACGCGTTTGTTTACGATTCTCCGCCGAAAAATCTCATAAGTGAACGGAAGCGCTCGCATCGTTGGATCAGAGGCGATCTGCAATCCCTTTGCCTTGCGCGAAAATACATTTTCGATTGCAAAGGTCAAAAATACAAAACGCCGCTTGCCGACCGGCAAAGGCGGCTTATCGCTGAGCCGGTGAAAGAGCACTTGGCTTCCGCATCTCGTGCGCCTGCTGTCATTCTGTCGCTTTTGTGCGGCGGAGCGCTCGGAACGTTGATCTATCTTTTGAGCATATCGGATCTTATTTATGAGTTAGCAAAGCGATTTCTCGCGTCGGTGCGCTTGCCTGAAAGACGCCGCTTGACAGGTGCCGCCGACTTCAGAAAAGCCGCTCGATTTGTCGATTTTACAGCGTTCGCTTCGATCGCCGACTCGTCTTATCTTGTTAGCGATGCACTGATACGGGCTTATTACAGAACCGAAATCTCACACAAGCATCTGCTTGAATGGACTGTTTTCGGAGCTTCCGACGCCTATAACGACACTTGCAAAACTTATCTTCGCACGTTAAAGGCGAGTGTAGTTTTAGGCATTGCGTCTATAATTATTGCTTTTTGCTCGCGATCCGCGCTCTCTCCGCTGCTCATACTGCACGGTATTTCCTGGGTGATATACCCGTTTTATATGGCACGGATGAACACAGCCTTTTTCGAGCAATTCAAAAGAGATGCAAAAGACTCCCTGCGAGACGATGCAGCAAAAATGTGGCGTTTCTTTTTCGACAACGTCAACGAAGAAACAAACTTTCTGCCGCCCGACAACATTTCGTATTTTCCGAAAAAGAAAACGGCATATCGAACATCGCCGACAAACATCGGCCTTTACCTCATGTCCGTTCTCAATGCCTTTGATTTCGGATTCATAGGAAGCGATGAGCTCTGGCGGCGTCTCACCGCGACGCTTACGTCCGTTCATTCGCTCGAACGCTTTCGAGGGCATTTATATAATTGGTACGATATCAAAAACGGAAGCGTACTGCGCCCGTTTTATATATCGACCGTTGACAGCGGAAATCTTGCCGTTTCGCTTCTTACTGTCAAAAACGGGATCAAGCGGCTCGGTGAACTTTATTCGGAGCCGATTCGACTCATAGACGAGCTTCTTTCGGGAATGGATTTTTCGTTTCTGTACAGCGCTCACCGCAATCTTTTTTCGATCGGATACGACATCTCCGCAGGCAAGCCCGACCCTAATTTTTACGATCTTTATCCGAGCGAGATGCTGACAGTTTCGTATTACGCCGTATCAGCTGGTCAAGTGCCGGACGCGCATTTTGCCGCGCTCGGACGCATCTTTTGCGACAAATCGGGGATATCGACGATGCTTTCATGGAGCGGAACGGCGTTTGAATATTTTATGCCGTCGTTGTGGCTGCCGTTTGAAATGATGACGGAAAGAGGCGAAATGCTCGCTTCCGCCGTCGAATGGCAAAAGCTTGCCGCACAAACGTTTGAAGGCGCTCGCATTTACGGCATCTCGGAGTCCGCATATTATGACTTTGACGAAGAAATGAATTATTCATATAAGGCTAACGGAGCGCCGAACTTGGCAATGTCACGTAAATCGGCAGATGATGCTGTTTTTTCTCCGTATTCGCTTTATTTGATGCTGACGGCGGACAAAGACGCGGCGAGTACGCTTTCAAAGCTGAAAAAGACCTCACTTTACGGGAAATACGGTTTTTACGAGGCTGTGGACATGACGCAGCACCGAGTCGGCAACGAAGCTGCCGTTATAAAGCAGTACATGGCTCATCACGTGGGGATGAGCATCGCGGCGGCGGCAAATTACTGCTTTGACGACATAAATGTACGTCGATTCACCGACGATCCCGCAATTGCCGCATCGGAATATTTGCTTTATACAAAAAACGAAATATGCAGACCCGCCTCGACGGGAGCGCTTCATGCACTGCCGTCAGACGTGCCGTTTGAGCCGTATGACGCAGAGGATGAGATTACACACAGCGGCGCGGCTCTGATCTCGAACGGACTTGTGAAAATTTCGGCTGACGACTGCGGAAACGTTGTGTTTGAAGCGGGCGAAATCCTTTTGACGCGAAATCGCGACGGCGATGTATCCGGCTTCGGTGTGCTGATCCGTGCCGACGGCGAAATTTACAACTGTCTTTGCGGGACGGAGGCGGGTGTGAAGCGAAGCTTTTCGTATAACGGAGCGTCTGTGACGTACAGAAACGAAATAATGCACGGCGACGGCGTCATAAAAACGGAAACCGTTTTTACCGTTGATCCGGAATCTCCGTCAGGCGCTGTCGGATTTACGGCAGAGGGAAGCTTCTCCGTGCTCGAAGCCGTATTTTACGCTTTTCCGATTTTGAACAGGGAGCGTGACTATAAAAGCGCACCTGCGTATTCGGACTTGTTTTTGACTGTAAGCGATTCGTCGGACGGCGTGCGATTTGAACGCAGAGGGAAAGAGGGAAACGGCGATGCGCTCGGATTTTCGTTCTCGCCCTCTCCGAAAAAGCTCGTTACCGATCTGCGAAAGCTTGCCGTTTTTCCGCTGGGGGATGATTTTGCGGAAAGGATTTTCGATGTGCGCGAAGCGAGATCTGTCGGCGCGGCGGTGCACCCGTTTGTCGCGGCTGCGTTTGCCTTGACGAACGGAAATGCCGCATTTGAGCTTAGGCTGTCTAACGGTGAGATTCCCGACGCGGCGCACCGTGACTTTTCCGAGCTTCTTGACGGCGCAAAAAGACGCTTCCGACTTTTTGCTGCATATTCGGGCGCCGATGAAAATGCAATTCGCATTGCAATGCGGATATATTCGTCCGTTTCGGATAACGAACGAAAACTTACGGAATGTACCTCGCTCCCGCAATACAGGCGGGATACTCTGTGGCGCTTCGGCATATCGGGAGATCTTCCGATCGTTGTTTACTAT
>CAZOMK010000044.1:0-12343 GCA_964580615.1 uncultured Lachnospiraceae bacterium
CGGACTTTCGACCCCCGCGTATACAGTGTCGTATGAGTACGGCGGAGCAAAGATCACGCTGAATATCAGCGAAAAAACAGACGACGGATACTATTACGCGTCAACTTCGCTGTTCAGAATCATCGTAAAAGTCCCCGCCGCTGACTTCGAGTTCCTTGAATGGGGCTTGATGAATTGGATAGATGAGGCAATATTCTCTCGCAATATTACGTTTGTGAAGGATATCAGCATCATCAGTCCCGAATTCAGCGAGGTGTTCAGATTCAGACATTATCCCACGGAGGATCCCAACCTCGTTGTTGTCGGTGATTCCTGCGGTCAGATCGACGACGTCAGAAACTTCCGCGAATTTTATAAAACGTTGCTTTTGACGGCGTATGAGGGCGAAGTTCCCGAAGGCGAGGATCCCGAAAAGGACGGCAAGCTGCTCCTTACGTTTAAGGTGACGACAAACGGCGGTAACGAAACGGAATATTCCTTCTATCGTTATTCAACTCGCCGCGCGCTCGTAACAGTTAACGGAAAAGGAAACTTCTACGTCCTCGTTGACGCGGTTCAAAAGATAATTTCCGACGCGCAAAAGGTCAGCGTCGGCGAAAGCGTCGATTCATACGAGAAAAACTGAAACTAATGCGACCGTCCCGTCCTGCTTTGAACAGCGGAGCGGGACGGTGTTGCTTTTTGAGACAAAGGAGCTAAAGGCTATGACTGTGCATGAGAAAAAGGCAATAGAATTGTTTGAGGGCGGATATAACTGCGCCCAGGCGGTGTTCGCCGCGTTTTCGGACGTGACCGGCATCGACGAGGCAACGTCCAAAGCGCTGTCGTCGTCGTTCGGCGGCGGTATGGGACGTATGCGCGAGGTTTGCGGAGCTGTTTCCGGTATGCTTATGGCGGCGGGAATTCTTTTCGGCGGCGACTGTAACGCAAATGCGAACGGCGGTGCGGATAAATCCGCACATTACGCCCGCGTCCGCGTGCTCATGGAGCGATTTAAGTCCGAAAACGGCTCGTATATATGCAGAGAATTGCTCGATCTGACCGCGGGCGCGTCGGGTGGAGAACCCGAACGCCGTTCGCGTGAATATTATCTGAGCCGCCCTTGTTCCGAGCTCGTCGGCTGCGCCGCACGAATTCTTGACGAATACATGGAGACGGAAAAATGAGAATTTCGGGACTTCAAAAGCTGACTTTGCTTGATTTTCCGGGGCACGTCGCGTGTACCGTTTTCTTTTCGGGATGCGACCTGAGATGCCCGTTTTGCCATAACGCGCCGCTCGTGACCGATATCGACGCGCGCGACGGCATGGATGCGGAGGAGTTTTTCGCATTCCTCGAAAAAAGACGCGGTATACTCGACGGCGTCGCGATCACGGGAGGCGAGCCGCTTCTTCAAGCTGAGCTTGCGGACTTTATCGCAAGGATAAAGTCGATGGGATTTTCGGTCAAGCTTGATACGAACGGAACTCACCCCGACCGCCTGGCGGCACTGCTCGCGTCGGGAAATGTCGATTATGTCGCAATGGACGTGAAAAACAGCCGCGGAAAATATGAAAAAACAGTCGGCGTGCACGTTGATACGGACGCGATCGACCGCTCTTTCAGAACGATCATCGACTCCGGCGTCGAGCATGAGTTTCGCACGACAGTCGTCGCGGAGCTTCATGAAGAAGCCGATTTTGCCGAGATCGGCAAGCGACTTTGCGGCGCCAAACGATATTTTTTGCAGCAGTTTTTGGATTCGGGCGCGCTTATAGGAGACGGAAGCAAAATGCACGCCGCCACCAAAGCCGAAATGGAGACTTTCGCCGCGGCGGCGAGAGTGAACGTGCCGACTTTTTTGCGCGGAGTGGCTGAGGATAATCAAAGAAGTGTATAATTAATTTCCGCCTTGCCCTTGACAACGGTAAGGCGGAACGCTTATAATGTAAGGGTAAAATACGGGGAGTAGCCGGCGGATAACCGCGACGCGCAGCGTCAGTACGGCACCTATCGGTGTCCGCGCGCGTATAAGCAAGCTTTTTGCGACGGCGAGACTGTTGCCGACAGGATCGGGGCAGTCTTTTTTATTGCCCAAAGACAAATAAAGAAAAAGGAGCTTTTGAATATCTTATGGAGATATTGTACGAAAACTTACTTAACATCAGCTGGCAGATGGTAGTCATGTGGATAATCGGCGGAGTGCTGATCTATCTTGCCATCGCAAAGGATATGGAGCCTACTCTCCTTCTTCCCATGGGCTTCGGAGCCATTATCGTTAACCTTCCCGGCGCCGAGCTCGGTATGCTCGAAACACTTTTCGACGCGGGAATTTCAACAGAGCTTTTCCCGCTCATCCTCTTCATCGGTATCGGTGCGATGATAGACTTCGGCCCGATCCTTTCGAACCCCAAGCTGATGATATTCGGCGCGGCGGCGCAGTTCGGCATTTTCTTTACGCTTTGCCTTGCGTCAATGTTCTTCGATATCAATGACGCGGCTTCGATCGCAATCATCGGCGCTGCAGACGGCCCTACCTCGATCGTTGTTGCAAACAAGCTCGGATCAAAATACCTCGGCGCGATCATGGTTGCGGCTTATTCGTATATGGCGCTTGTGCCGATCATCCAGCCTCCGGTAATCAAGCTGCTCACAACGAAAAAAGAGCGCATGATCCGTATGCCCTACGAAGCAAAGGACGTCTCCAAGCTTACGAGAATCCTTTTCCCGATCGTTATCACCGTTATCGCGGGACTTGTAGCGCCCGATTCGCTTATGCTTGTAGGCTGTCTCATGTTCGGTAACCTCATCCGCGAGTGCGGCGTGCTTAATTCGCTTTCCGAAACGGCACAGAAGGTGCTCGCAAACCTTATCACAATATTCCTCGGAATCACTGTTGCACTTCGTATGCAGGCGGCGGAATTCCTTAACGTCAACACACTTTTGATCCTCGCGCTCGGACTTGTCGCATTTGTTTTCGATACGGCAGGCGGCGTCCTTTTCGCAAAGCTGATCAACCTATTCTCGAAGAAGAAGATCAACCCCATGATCGGCGCGGCGGGTATCTCCGCGTTCCCGATGTCGGGCAGAATCGTGCATAAGATGGGACTCAAGGAGGATCCGCAGAACTTCCTGCTCATGCACTCAATCGGCGTTAATGTTTCCGGTCAGATCGCGTCCGTTATAGCGGGCGGTCTTATTCTCAGCTTCTTCGGCTGATGGGAGGTTTGAATATGAACGTAATGAATTTTGTTGAAAATTTGCGCTATATGGGCATAGGTATGCTCGGTATATTCATTGTTATCGGCGTTATAATCCTCATCACAATGTTCCTTAATAAGGTCACTGTAAAAAAGACTGAGGACGAAGAATAATCGAAATCGGCGTGTCGGCACGTAAAATGCTTGACACGCCGATTTTTTTGTTGTATACTTTTTTCAGGTGCGACGGAGAGTAAACTCATAATAAAAAATCATTCGTGCCGAAATTGAATATTGCTGTGAATGAAAGGGGGAAGACACCCATGACAAAAAACGTAACTGTTCTTTCAAGCGAGGGTAATAAGATAGGTGTGACCTACCCGAAAAGGGCTGTGGGTCTTGTAAAAAAAGGGAGGGCACGCTATTTGGACGGTGATGAAACCGTCATTGTCCTCGCTGACCCTCCCGATGATATAACGTCACAGGAGGACGAAATGAACAATAACTTTAACTTTGATGAATTCATAGAAAAAACGATCGCGGCGGCAAAAACTGCGGGCGAAACAGTCTGCCACGTAACCGAATCGGCGGCTGATAAGGCGGAGGCGGCTCTCAACAGCGCTATCGCACATCTTAACGATGTGATCACGGAGTACCTCGAAAGAAAAGAGTCCGAAGACGAGCTTGAAGACGAGCTCTTGGAGCTTGACGATCTCAGCGCCGAAATCGACGACCTTCAGTACGAGCTTGACGATCTTGAAGATGAGCTTGACGATCTTGACGACATCGAAGACGATAACGACAAGGATGAGTCCGAGGCGAGCCGTATTCGCGAGAAGATCGCGGCTTTGAACGAAAAACTGCGCGAAAAGACAAACAATTACGAAGCTCTTGCTCGCGGTAAGGACGCTTTCAAAAAAGCCGTTTATTCAGCGGCGGAGGCTGTGAAGGACGCGGCAAAGCACTCGCATGAGGCTATCAAGGAGGCGAAAAAGTCTGAGGACGGCGTTTCGAAGTCGCAGACTGAAAACTGCGCCGTAAAGCTCGACGAAAATAAGACTCTCGACGACAAAATCGACGATTTACTCAGACGTATCAACGCTTTGAGCACGGAAATCGACGACGAATATGCGGATATAATCTGCAATATGCCTGTTGCAGGCCCCGGAGATGTCGCAACGTGTGCGAAGATCGAGGCGCTGTCTAAGATCATGAGCGAGCGCTCCGCACGTAAAGCGCAGGCAGTTCAAGCGCAGAAGGATGTACTGAACAGGCTGATCGAAGAACGCGACAGACAGAATGCGGAAAAGCAGCTGTCACAGAAGCGTAAAATGCTGTACAGCTTGATAGATTTCATCGAAGCCTCCGATGAAAATACAGACGCAAATGTGCTGGCGTTTTATATTCGCACGGCGGAGAAGCTTGCCGCCGAAGAAGGCGTGATGAATTTCGATATCGTGACGCTCGTTATGGAAAATATGTCAAATGAAAAAGATCAGAACAAGCTGGCTTGCTATATGAAGCTCATCGAACGAATGTAATAATTAAAAAAGCACCCGAAAGGGTGCTTTTTTTGTTCGAAATTCAGTGGATCTCCTGCTCAAGCTCACGAAATTCCTTCGTGTCGAAAAACTCGATCAAGCTTACGTCGAGACCGTCGCAGAGCATCTTCAATGTAACGATTCCGGGATTTTTGCTTTTACCGTACAAAATGTTCTTTATTGTTGACGGCGGCACGGCGGCTTCGATCGCCAGCTTGTGTATAGACATACGTTTTTCTTCAAGCAGGATCAAGAGCCTGTTTTTTGTTGCTGTATAGGTGTCCATATACCCCTCCGAGGTGATTATCTTTATAAAAAATCTTTATAAAAATTATATCAATTATATATTGACACAGTAGGCTATATATGGTACAATATAGGCTATAAATAGACCGTAAACCATATTTTTTTACAAAGACAACAGCGGAGGTGATTTCTTGAAAAACGGATCTATGTTTACGCGTGTAATATTGCTTATAGTTTTGGCAATAGTGTGCTTGATTATGACAGTCGGTGCTGCGCTTATTGCGGGATCTGTCCGGACAACGATTTTTGACTTTTCCACATTGAATGTAGCAAATCTGATACCCGTACTGCTTGTTGGCGGCTTTATCAGCAGCATTGTTGTCGGAATTTCTGTTCTTTTCTTCGCGCGCACGGCATTTTACAAATGGAAAGACTATATCAATAAAACAAATAAAAGCGGAGGAAATAAGGAATGAATTGTACCAAGCACCCTGATGTTGAAGCACAAGGAATGTGTGTGTACTGCGGCAAGCCGTTTTGCAGGGAATGTCTTGTTGAGGTAAAGGGAAAGATGTACTGCAAGGACGATCTTGATAACGTCATTGACGAGGCAAAGCAGAGCGCTGCAGCGGCGCCCGTTATCAACATCACGAACAGTAACGAAAGCACGAACACGAACACAAACGTCAACGGATTTGTTACGGCGCCCAAAAAGAAGATAGTTGCGCTTCTTCTTTGTCTCCTCGGATTCTTCGGCTTGAGCGGCTTGCACAGAATGTACGTTGGCAAGGTCGGAAGCGGAGTGATCTATCTTTTGACATACGGAATATTCTGTATAGGCACCGTTATAGACCTTATTTCGATCCTTTCCGGTAGCTTCAGAGACAGCTACGGTCAGCCTTTGATTTAAGCTTGAAAATCGCGAAAAATAAAAAAAGCACCCGAAAGGGTGCTTTTTTGTGCTTAATTAGGCTTGTTTTCAGTTGTTTTTCAGCTTTTCCGCAAGAACCTTCATGTCATCGAGCATCGCGTCCTTTTTTCGCGGGTCGCGCAGAAGGGCTGACGGATGAAAGAACGCGGTCATTTCGAACTGTCCCTTCGATACCCAAATGCCGTGCTCCTGTGTGATCTTGTAATCGGGTTTGATCAAACGCATTGCTGCGATGCGTCCGAGACAGACGATGAATCGCGGCTTGATCAGCTTGACCTGCTCGCGCAGATATGGCATACAAGCGTCGCTTTCTTCGGGGAGCGGATCGCGATTTTTGGGCGGACGGCATTTGAGGATGTTCGCGATGTAAACGTCGTCACGCGATATTCCGACGGCATCAAGGTATGAGTTGAGCAGCTTGCCCGCACGACCGACGAAGGGGATGCCGGAGGCGTCCTCGTCCGCGCCGGGCGCTTCGCCGACAAACATCAGATCGGCGTTTTCGTTGCCGACGCCGAAAACAATGTTCGTTCGCGTTTCCGCAAGCGCGCATTTACGGCACGCGGCACATTCGTTTTTCAAAATTTCAAAATCCATTTGGTGTTCCTTTGTTCGCGCCTGCTTATTTGATTGGCGTTTTCAGTATTTGAGCGTAGCGCCGCGGATACGGCTTTGCGGTCGGCGCTGTTTTTTTCATTATAACGATCGTGCGCGAAAGCGTTTCGCCTGTGCATGAATCGGAAAGAGACAGCGGGATGACAGCCTCAAGCGACAGAGAAACTGCTTTTGCCGTTGATTTTGCTTCTTCAAGCTCCGCGCCGGTCGTTTCGGGGTCGCCCTTGAGCGCAATGAGTCTGCCGCCTACTTTAAGATAGCGTGACGCAAGCTCGCAAAGTATACGCAGTGCCGAAACAGCACGCGCCGTGACAACATCGTACATAGCCTCGTGCGATGCGCTTTGCGCGAGCTCCTCCGCGCGTCCGGAAACGGCGGAAAGATTCGAAAGCGCGAGCTTTTCTGCGGCAAGATTGATAAAAGCGGCTTTTTTTGCCGTTGCGTCAAGGCCGGTGACAGTTACGTCCGGGCGAAACAGCGCGATCGGAACAGCGGGAAAACCTGCGCCGGATCCTATGTCGAGCAACTTTGAGCCTTGGCTGATGTGTTCTGTTGCCGTCAGCGAATCGCAAAAATGTCGAAGAATGATCGCTTCGGGCGTTTTGATGGCGGTCAGATTGTATTTTTCGTTTTCGGAAAGCAGAAATTCGGCAAAAGCGTCGAGCTTTTCCGCTTTTTCCGCGTCAATGTCGATGCCGTTTTCACGGCAAAGACGGTAAAGTTCGTCAAGATTTATCATTTTCGTCGTTCTTTTGTCTTTTCAATGAATCAAGATAAAGCAGCAGGACAGATATATCAGCGGGGTTAACGCCCGCAAGTCCTGCCGCTTCACCGACTGAATGGGGACGGTGAGCGGAGAGCTTCTGGACAGCCTCGATCCGCAAGCCTCTGATTGAGGCGTAGTCGAGATCAGTCGGTAAAACAGCGTCCTCGCGCGAGCGAGCGCGCTCAACGGAGGCAAGCTGTTTTTTGATGTAGCCTTCGTATTTAACTGTTGTTTCGACTGTACGGCTTGCGGCGCGTGAGAGCGGGATCGGCGCAGGACACAGACGCAATATAGCGGAATAGTCAAGTTCGGGACGTCTGAGCAGATCGTCAAGCCTTGCGCCTGCCGAAATAGGCGAGGAGCCGTATTCGGAAAGCAGAAAATTGACCTCGTCCGTCGGAGCGACGCCCGTATGCGAAAGACGGTATAGTTCCGTCTCAACGGCATCGCGCTTTTCGATATATTTTGCATAGCGTTCGTCGGAAACGATGCCGGCGCGTCTGCCGATCTCGGTCAGTCTGTCGTCTGCATTGTCCTGACGCATATAAAGCCTGTATTCGGAGCGCGACGTCATGATGCGGTACGGCTCATGCGTGCCTTTTGTTATAAGATCGTCGATCATGATGCCGATGTAGGACGTCGATCGTCCGATCAGCATCGGCTCGCGTCCGAGAACGTACAGCGCCGCGTTTGTGCCCGCAACGAGCCCCTGCGCGGCGGCTTCCTCGTAGCCGGACGTACCGTTGAACTGACCGGCGCCGTAAAGACCCTTGATCGCTCTGAAGCCGAGAGTTGCGTCAAGCTGTGTCGGATCGCAGCAATCGTATTCGATCGCGTAGGCGTTTCTGGTGATGTGCGCCTCGGCAAAGCCGGGGAGCGTGCGGAGCATCGCCTCCTGAACGTCGGGAGGGAGCGATGTCGAAAATCCGCCGATGTAGAGCTCGTCGTTTTCTTCACCGATCGGCTCGACAAAGAGCTGATGGCGTTCCTTGTCCGCAAATCTGACGAGCTTGTCCTCGATGGAGGGGCAATAACGCGGCCCGACGCCGGAAATGTTGCCGGAATACATGGCGGATCTGTGAAGATTGTCAAGGATGATCTTGTGCGTGCTTGCATTCGTGTAAACAATGTGGCACGGCTTTTGAACAACGTCGTCGAGGTATCCGTCCGGAGTCATGGCTGAGAACGGCACGGGCTCGTGCTCGCCGTCCTGACGCTCCATGAGTGACGTATCAACAGTCCTTGCCGACACGCGGACGGGGGTGCCCGTCTTGAAGCGCATCAGCTTGATTCCGATAGCGCGGAGCGAGTCGGAAAGTGCCGTTGCGGGGAGGGAAGCGTCGGGGCCTGCCGGATAATTGACGCCGCCGACGTGAACGACGCCGCGCAGATACGTGCCGGACGATATAACAGCGGCGCGGCAGTCCCATTTTACGCCGAGACGTGTCGTAACGGACGAAACAGCGCCGTCACAGATGTCGATATCGACGATTTCCGCCTGAACAAGACGCAAATTCGGCTCATGCTCAAGCGTGTTAAGCATAATTTGCTTGTATTTTGCGCGGTCTGTCTGAACGCGCTTTGACCGAACCGCATTTCCGCGGCTTTCGTTAAGCGTGCGGCTTTGGATAGTTGCCGCGTCTGCGGCTTTTCCCATTTCGCCGCCGAGCGCGTCGATCTCGAAAACGAGATGACCCTTGCCTGTTCCGCCGATGGCGGGATTGCAGGGCATATTTGCGACGGAATCGAGGGAAAGCGTAAAAAGTACGGTGTCGAGTCCGAGCCTTGCCGATGCGAGCGCGGCTTCGACTCCGGCGTGACCTGCGCCGATGACGGCGACGTCACATCTGTTTTCTGAAACAGTCATATATTAAACTCCGAAAAGCATTATTTTTCGCATTTGTACAGAACCTGCCAGCCGCCATCACCGTACACGGCGATAAGTCCGGAGGAGGCGTTTGAGATGTGGGAAAATTGACCGAACGGGATGATCTCTTTACCGTTTACGTCAATGAGAGCGAGGCTTGAGCCCTTGCCGACAACGGCAAGTCCCTCGTAAAACGGCTCCGCATAGGTGAGGTAGGGATCGACTATCCATTCGCCCGTGTAGCTCATGTAGCCGTATTTTCCGTCTTTGGAAAGCAGGATCATTCCGTTTGAGTAGGCGATGATGTCATATCCGACGGGAACGGGGAAGCGCGAGCCGTCGTCGTAGATCAGCACATCCTCGTCTCCGACGACGAAAACTGTTCCGTCCTGATCGAAATAATATTTGTCGATGAGAGTAACTCTTGCACGGGTGATACCGTGCTCGAAGAAGTAAAATCCGATGGATTCCGTGCCGTTTGTGACAGGCTCCATGTAATATTCGTAAACACGTCTGCCGAGAGATGTGTCGAGACGGGACGAGCCGCCGTTTATTACTGTCTTGCCTGTCTTGTCGATGTAGTACAGATGATCGTCGGAGTCGATCACGGCGGCGAGCTTTTCGGAGAACGGATATTTTCCGAAGAAGCTGTATTCCGTTATCGCGTCGCCCTTGCTTTTCGCGAGAGCGAATTTATAAATGTCGCGGGGGATCTTGTATGCGAGCGGATAGCCCTTTTCGTCAAATTTTCCTTCGATGAGCTCGTAGTCAAACACTGTTTCCACAATGCTCAAAAACTTCATGTCGTCGGAATCCTTGCCGTAATCGGGCGTGTAGTCAAATTCGACGCCGCGACCGTCTCGATCGGGGTCATAATCCGATTCGACAAATGTTTTTTTCGCTTCGTCAAGGTAATAATATGCGTCCTTGTAGATGAAAAGCGGTCTGTCCTCGCCGTCGCGACACCACGCGGGCGAAACATCTCGCCTGTCATAGCTGCCGAGCAGCTTGCCTGATGACGAGTAAATGTTTGTTCTGTTTTTGTTTGAGGTTTCCGTCAGGATGTAGCCCATGTAGAGCTTGAGCGCGGGCATTGCCTGAGTTTTTTCCGTATAGACGGGGATCACCTCTGTTTTGTCCTTGGAGATCTCGTGCGTGATCGAAAAAACAGTCTCCGACGTCGATGAAAAATAAGACGGAAGCTTGACGTCTGAGGCGGCGAGCACCCAGCCGGAGCCTGTTACCCAATCGGAATACGAGAGCGTATAGCCCTCACTTTTTGCGTCCTTGTACGGGATGAAAAGCAGCTCGCTCGGTATGTCCGAGTCAGAGCCTTCGCCGGATGTGTCGGAGGTATCGACGCTTGACGATGAATCGGAGCCGGAGGACGACGAATCAACGGAATCGCTTGAGTCGGATGACGTCGATGACGTAGATGTGGTCGATGAGGTGTCGTTTTTCGTGCTGTCGCTTGACGACTGCTCCGGCGACGAGACGGCGGGGCGCGTTACGAACGTAACGTCGAACCAACCCGCGCGGTAAACGGCGAGCACGGCACAAAGTATGAGCATAAGAATGAGCGCTGTAAAGCGCGAACCGACGTTTTTCATTTACGCTCCTTTCGTTTTGACTCCGTGACTTTTGTGACGGCGACTATTTGTGATATTTGCCGCCGCGGAGAATGTTCATTGAACGGTATACGATTTCGTACAGGATCGGCTGCATCATGCTGTGCGGGAAAGTGAAGTCCGAAACGGACAGCCGCAGATGCGCCGCCTTTTTGACAGCGGGCGAAAGGCCGTACGAGCTGCCGATTATGAAGCAGATATCGGACGTTCCGCTGTCGGCAACGCGTCCGAGATAGCTTGCGAATGACGGTGAATCCATCTTTTTTCCCTCTACGCAAAGCGCGATAACGTGCGCTCCCCTGGGGATCGCGCGCAGGATCGTCTCACTTTCCTTGGAAAGCGCCGATTCGATCTCTGCGTCGGACGGCTCGGAGGGGAGCTTGTACGTGGAAAGCTCTGTTTTGACGACCTTACCGTACGCGTCCAGACGTTTTGCGTATTCGTCGCGCTCTTTTCGTCTGTACTCCTCTTTGAGCGGACCGACTGTAATAAAATGAAAGGTGTACATATTAGATAAGCCTCGTAACCTCGTATCTTGCGGCTGTTTTGAGCAACGGCGAAAGACCGTTTTGACGCAATGCGTCCGAAACGGTGCCGAGCGCAAGCTCCGGTGTGTTGCAATTTTCGGAAAGATGGGAAAGTATGATGGACTGCGCTCCGCGCGAGGCAAGACGAACGGCAGCCTCGGCGCTCTGAACGTTGGAAAGATGACCGCGAGCCGATGCGATGCGTTCACGTACCGTAAAGGGGTATGGCGACGACCTCAGCATATCAAAATCGTGATTTGCTTCGAGCACGATGTGCGTCACGCCTGCGAGCGCTTCGAGCATATCGTCCGAGGCTGTGTCCGTGTCTGTCATAAGTCCGAATTTGACGTCAGACCCGTCGAAATCGACAGTGAAGCCGACTGACATGGCGCTGTCGTGCGAGGTGCGGAAGCTCTTGACTGTCATTTTTCCGATCTTTGCCGAAAAAAGCGGCGGATGAAGAACGGAATTTGAGAGCATCGCCTCCTTGCCGACGATGGCGGAGGCGGAAACCTCTGTGATGTGAATTGGAATGTGATGCTTTTTCGACAGCACCTCAAGCGCGGAGATGTGATCGACGTGCTCATGTGTGACGAAGATGCCGCCGATGCTGTCGGGAGAGACATCGAGCTCCGCCAAAGCGGTCAAAAGCGCCTTGGCGGAGCGTCCCGCGTCGATCAAAATGCAGTCCCCGTCCGCGCGGACGAGAACGGAATTTCCCGATGAACCGGAGTAAAGTGTTGCGATCGTGATGTCCATTTTGCCTCAGAAGCTTGCAAACCAATTTGCGATTGCGGGGAAATAATAAAGCTCGATGATCTCGTAAAAGAACACGAAAATAAACGCGATCGTTGGGATAAGGATGCGTTTTGCAATGCGTCTGCGTTTTGAAGCTTCGTTTATGTAATTTGCTTTTTCGATGTGATTCCAGCTTTGCGGCAGCTCGTCCGCGGTCGGGAGCTTGCCGGAAAAGCCTCTGTTAAGGATGACGACGCAAATAAAGCCGACGCCTGCAAGCGCAAGGTACACCCACATCATTACAG
>CAZOMK010000045.1:0-12103 GCA_964580615.1 uncultured Lachnospiraceae bacterium
GTTCATATATGTATTCCTCCTTTTCGAGAATAATGTCCATACTGAAATAAGCGTATTCGGAAAAGCTCATCCGAATACGCTTATTGTATCACATTTGGCAGTTGATATTCAACAGCATTTTGTCTTTTTTTGAAAAATAGAGTCGAATCTTATTCCGCAACGTTGCTTACAACGACAGTAACGATGGAGCGAGAGGGGATTTCAACGCAGGATTCCGCCGTGAATTTGCCGTAGAAGCGCTCGGCGAGAGAATAGCCCTTGTTTGTCATGTAAACGCCCATGCGGTTGTAAGCGGAGGCGTCGATTCCGGAGAAATCAATGTTGACAGCCTCGCTCTTGTTGTTTACGAATACCATAACGATCTCATCCTCGCCGTTTTCGTTAACGCCCTTGTATGCGGAGGTGTAGAAATCGGAGGTCTTGAGAGAAGCGTCGATACGGACGTAGCCGGGATCGATGAACTTACTGTAGTTGCCCATTGCGTAGAAGCGCTTGGGGACTGTGACCTTGTGAGAATTGAGGTCAACATAGATAAGACCGTCGCGGTAGTCGTAGCAGCTTACTGCGATCCAATACTGCCAGGATACGCAGTCGAGGATCGTGAGGTCCTCGTGCATCTGGATCGCAAGATTGACAGCGGAATCAATGGTCGTGTCCTTGCCGTTGACCATTTCGCACCATTCGGAGCAACGGAGCTTAACATCGGGATTCTTTTTTGAGAAGGATGCTGCAAAATTCTTCTTTGCCGCTGCGTCGGACCAATAAGAATGGCAATCAAGCGCGGAGAGATGATTTTTGAGCACCTTGTTTTGCATTATTGCGTTGGACATTTCGATAACGCCGTGATCCGCGTTCCAGCTTACGTTTTCGGGGCCGCTGATCTCAACGCCGGCATTTACGAGTGCCTCGCGTTCTTCAAGCGCCTTAACGAAGGTCGAAAGAACCTTGATCGTTTCGCTTGTGGAGTAGTGGCAGCCTTCCTGACCGCCCGTCCAGCCCCACTGAGGCTCATTGATGGGTGAAACGAATTTTATCGGCAGACCTTCTTCAACGAAGTGCTCTACGACGTCAAGCGTGTATTTGGCGAATGCCTCGTAGTTTTCCTTGTCGATGTTGCTCTGACCGTCGCGGCTCGGATCCGTGAAGGATTTGCCGTTGATCGTCAGGCTTTCGTGAGGGCTGTTGCAGAACATGATGAGCTCGTCAACGCCGAGCTCTGCTGCTTTACGCATGAACCAGACGGCATTTTCGTCGCGATCCCAATCGTATTCTCCCGTTTTCGGATTGATGAAGCTCTGCGCGCGTCTCCACTTGTCGGAGATACCGGACGTGCTCTTGCTTCCGACGTCGCCGCTTCCGGCGCCGATGTTGTATCTGTATGAGTTGAGACCGATTCCGAGCTCATCGTCAAAGAGGAGCTGTGCGATGTATTCGCGGATCTCAAGTCCGTCTGACTTGCGGACTTCGTCCCATCCGCCTACGTCCTGAGACCACCATGCTCCGGACGCGCCGAAGCTTTCGATCGTTTGATGTGTTTTTGTTGGGTCAAGTCTTACCGTTTTGCAATTGTCGAGTTTCACGGGATCATCAAGCTCCTTTTGATTTTCGTCTGTTGAGTCGTCGGAACCGTTAATGATCGAGTCCGACGGCACGTCTGTTTCGTCGGGATTGCCGTTTGCACAGGCTGCGACGGAAAGAACCACTAATGCGGCGATCAGAAAAAATAAAAATCGTTTCATATCAAATCCTTGGAAAAATTTATTCGGTAGTTTTATTGTAGCGGTTTTATCTGCGATTGTCAAGCGTAACTTACCGTTACGCATCGGTGAAACGTGTTTTTCTGCGTTCGTCCGTTTTTGACCGCAGATATTCGACCGCTTCGGCATCTGTTTTTTCGGAAAAATCGGTCAAAAGCGCGATTCGATAGAGCAGTGCGCGATCACAGATGTTGGAATATTTTTCGTCCGAGCCGGCAAAATGAGGAGCAACGAGCAGACTTATGTATTCGTTACCGCCGAACTGACGTGAAACGGTGTGGAATTTGTACAGCTCGTCGGAGCTGACGCGTCCGTTTTTGCAGGAAACGAAAACGGGCGTCGTTCCGCGCATGAAGATGCAGTCGAGCTCATTGTCGGAGCTGCCCTCGTTGCCGTAAAACGAGACGGAAACGCCGCATCTTGCGTCCGTAACCCCGTCGATGGAGAGCGCGAGCGACAGCGTGTACAGCTCAAGCGCCTCGCCGGACTTCAAAAAGCACGAGTAAACGAGAGGAGAGGCGCATTTGTAGAAGATGCGCGAGCCGGAGGCGCGAAGCTTACTTATCAGACCGACGCGTTCGATCGCGGAAACGGCATTTTTCACGTCATTCAGCCTGAGATCTGTTTCATGGATGCAGATCGTAAGCTTTTCCGAGTCATGCGCGCGGATCCGCTCAGGCACGATGTCGTTCCACTTTCTTCCGACGGAGGCTTCGATCGTGTCCCTTAAAAGTCGAGCTTCCTTTATGATATCATACTTTGTCATGCCGTCTTTCAAAAGTTCTGTGAAGGAATCTCTCGTTATTTCGCCGCCGTACATACGTATGCTTTCCTCGACGGACAATGCAATGCGTGAAAGCTCCTCGTCGGTGAAGCGCCTTGCCGACGTCGGCAGACCCTTCTTGAATTCGTATATTTTTTCATCCTTGAAGTCGGCTCTGATGCAGCGAGTGCCATCCGGAGCGTTCGCCAAAACGCAGCCCGCGGCAAGATAAAGCTCCGGCGTGCCGCCCTCGATGTCGATGATGGTGTTTTCGTCGCAAAGACGGAGGATCGTTTCCGAAAGAAGCGAGATGTCGGAGGTCTTTGTCAGAACGCAGACTGTTTTGGACGGCGTACAGCCGTGCTCCTCCCACAGCCGTTTGTATTCTTCCTTGAATTTGTTATATACATGGGAGGAATGCTCCGGAATCAGAAAAATTACTTTTTCGGGACGGAACAGCATTACGCCGAGCGCATTGTAAAGATGTGTTCTCGGATCGTAAAGCTCTATGAGTGTGCTTTTTTGGGGGATCATTGCGAGAAACCCCTCCTTTGATCAGTGTACTTGCTTTGATTATACTACAATTTGATAGCGAAAAAAAGACAAAAATGAAAAGCATCGGACTCAAAGACGAGAGCCGATGCTGTTTGTTTATTGCTTTTGTGTGAGCAGATCGAGAAATTCGGACTGCTTTACGGGAATGACGCGCGAGAATTCGTCGAAAAGAATTCTTTGCGCGAGCTTGTAATAGTGCTCGTCTGTAAGTGAGAAGCGATGCCCCGTTCCCTTTATGGAGCGGTGACGCGCGTGAAGCTCACGTACAAGCCTGATTATGCGCGTTCTGTCTCCGCTGTTTACGATTTCGTGATAACGCGCCTTACGGAGATTTGTGCTGTCTGCCCAAACGGATTCACCCTCCGAAAAGTCCGAAAGCAGCTCGCGGATCTCGCCTTCCGTCAGCATGGCGGAGATCCTGTCCGTCAATTTACTGTTCTCGACGGGAACAAATATTTTCGATGAACGATCGGATTCCGGAGCGAGAACGTAATACTTCAAGGGCTCACCGGTCAGATCCAATTCTTCGATGTCGGCAACGCGGCAAACACCCTCCGCACCGTATACAACATATTCACCAACAGAAAACATTTATTCACCTCGATCTCATTTATTTTCGTCGTATTAATATTATATCATAAAAAAAACGTTTTTGTAATAGATAAAATTCACAAAATATTGGCGAAAAATTTGGCTTTTTGTTCAGTGAAGAAAATGCGCCGAGGATAAAAAGTTTCGGAATATGCTTGCCCCGAACGGAATTATGTGATACAATCAAAAAAGTTAAAAAACAACCGACGACTGAGTCGGACGGTTGCTCGGTCGGAGGCACTTTGTGAACGAAATTGATGTTTTGAAGCGAGCGAAGCACTATATGGATGCGCTTTCGTCGGGAGTTAATCCCGTAACGGGAGAGCCGCTTGCGGAGGACTGCGAGATTCGCTCGGACAATTTTTATAAATGTTTTTCGTATGTGTCGGGAATCCTCGAAAAAGAGCTCGGTAAAAGCATTTCCGCAGACGAATTGAGGTCGAAAAGAGCGGATTTTTATCTTTCGGAGGAGGATCGGGCTAAGGTCACCGTCTCCGACGATCACGTCGGAATAAACACCGTCGCCGCAAGGATCAACGATGTTATCGACAGAGATCGAATGAAGGGCGTTTCGGGCGGCAAGCTTGCGGAGTGCCTTGTGTCGATGGGATATTTGAGACTTGAGACGCTTTCGAACGGGAATGTCGTCCGCGTTGCGACGGAAAAAGGCACGACTGCGGGAATAGAAACGAAAAACCGCACCGATACTGTCGGGAAAGCGTACCTGCAAAACGTGTACAGCACGGAAATGCAGCGCTTTTTGATAGACAATATCAACGATATAATGCGACATTCACCTCCGAAAAAGGAGCGGACGAGATTTGTTTACGAATCGGGCGCGGCTAAAAATTACGAGCTTCCCGACGACGATTACTACGGAATATAAAAGCAAAACGGGCGGAGACCGAATGATCGGAATCCGCCCGCTGTAAATTTCAATCGGAGCAGTGATCTTACTGCTCCGATTGCTTTTGAAATTATTTTTTGAATAATTTGGTTATATCGAACTTTTTGGATTTGCCGTTTTCCTTGCGTGCGCCCGGCTTCTTTTTACAGAATGCGTATCTGTAAATGAGCACGATGCCGATGACGCAGGAAACAACGATCACGAAGATCGTAAAGTAAACGAAGAAATCCTTGATTTTTGAGTCGGATCCCGTCTGCGTGCCTGTTGTGTCTGCGCTTGTACCTGCACTTGAATTGCTTTCGGACGGACTTGAATCCGATGAAGAATCGGGAAGCTTTGTGTCCGTATCCGTCGATTCGTAGGTCGTGTCGTCGGGGATATCTACCGAGTACGTCTGCTTTTCGACGAAATCACATCTCTCGCAGTGACGTTCGCGTTCGCCGTCCTTTTCCTCCGTTGCTTCAACGAGGATGACCCAATCGCCGAATTTGTGCGCGGAGTACGCGGGGATGACCTCCTCCTCTGTTGCCGCACCGCAGGTGGGGCAGTAACGTCTGCGAAGACCGTCATGAGTGCAGTCCGCCTCGGTTACTGTCGTCCAATCTCCGAAGCCGTGCTTGCCTTCGATGGTGTAGGAATTGATGATGTGACCGCAGTCGGTGCAGACCATTTGACCGGATCCGTCCTTTGTGCAGGTTGCGGCGGTGATGATCTGATTTTCGGCGTTTTGATGCGGGCAGACCTCAAGTATGGCTTCGACGGTGATGTCCTGTGCGGGCATCGTTTCGGGAAGCTCGCTCCAGCCCTTAAAGAGGTAGCTGTCTATCAAGCCGACGGTGGGGGTTGCGATCGCGGCGCCCTCGGCGTAGTCGTAGGAGGCGACTGTTTTGCCGTTTAATACGAACGTTACTGTATAAGTGGAGGCTTCTTTTTTAAGATTTACAGTGCCGGATGAGGGCTGAGTCACATTCGGTGACTGAGAGAGATAATATGTCAGCGTGCTTCCGCTTACGGACATGAAATATATCTGATTGCCGGTGCCGGCGTCGAGCGTGAAAACAGTTGAAATGCTTCCTGTTTTTACGTTATAGGAATAGATCTTTGTGGGTGAATTGAAGTATACGAAATCGTCGTAGACGCCGGTGCCGGAATAGGGATCGACGTAAAAGCTTGAGCCGCCGGCAGACCATTTATCGTTTATGTATGCAACGCCGAGCGCGGCGGAGCTTGAAAGATCATAGCGCGAAAGGGTGAAATCGGTGGGGTTTACGGCGTACCAATCTCTGTCGGACGCATAAACGAAGGGGGAGTTGACCTTTCTCCAGCAGGCGGAGTCAAAACGGGTGGAGGAGCAGGTGTATTCCGAAGCCCAACCGCTGTGCTCCGTGGACGAAGCGCTCTTTATCGCCGAGTCACTGAGCAGGAAATTGTTGTGGCAAACTCTGCCCAAAAGATTTGCTGTCGGATCGTCCCAGGTGACGTCAACGTGATACCAATATCCGTCGATCTTGATGATGTTCCACATATGGCTCATGCTTTCGCTGACAACGGATTCGCACGTAAGTCCGACCTTGCAGCAAGCGGCAATGTATGCAAGCGAATACGCGGTGCAGTTTCCGGAGCCGGACAAAGCCGCACTGTATACATTCGAAATGTTTATGTTGTATTCGAGACGAAGCGCGATCGCATCATGGATGTAAAGCGCCTTTTCAAGCTCGCTCCAGGAGCTTTTTACGCCGGAGGTGATTGACGTGATGAAAGAATTGTACGTTGATTTTGCTGTGGTGAGCTCACTTCCGGAGAGGGAATACTTTGGGATCATCGACACGACAAAGCCCGTTGTGTCGCTGTAAGAGTATTCAAAGGTGGGATTAACAAAGAAAAGATCAGGCGATGTGCGGACGATCTTGTCGAAGATCTCCTTCAGCTCCGTTGCCGAAATGTTGTATTCGGAAAGATCGATTTCAAGCTCGGCAGACGAAAGACCCGAATAAACGGTGTCGTAAGCGTCTTGATTGTACGCAAACACCGACACGGAAAGCAAAATTGCAAGGGATACTGTTGCGATGATATAAATAAGCGCTTTTTTCATAAAATACACTTCCTAACTGTGTGATAAAAACGACAACTCGGTGCAATAAGTCATACTTTACGGGATTTTGTCATTATATCGGTTATTATATCACATTATTTTTATAAAATAAAGTATTTTATCTGACGAATCGTCTTTTTTATTGAAAATGACGGGGACGAGTGATATAATCTTTTTGCAGCAACGCCGCTTTGCGAGCAAATGCGGGATTTATTCAAAGAAAGGTGAGAGAGCATGAAACTCAACCGCAAGTACGCGCCGATCCTACATACCGGCTTCGGCAATACATACGATAAAAAGGCAATGGAGTTGTTTGTCGCAAGCTTAAAGGAGCTTGGATATTCCGGATTTTCCGCGGAGGGAAAGTCCAACGTGCCGACAACCGACATAGACGGATGGATAGAGGGCTACATGAACGGGCTCAGGTATGCGTGCGAGGAGTCGGAGAAGCAGGGCACGGACGTTTGGATATTCGACGAATGGGGATATCCTACGGGAACGGCAGCCGGCAAGACAATGGCGGGACATCCGGAGTGGCGAAGCAAAAAGCTTCACTGCGCCCTCGACATGATAGTTGAGGAGGGCGACACCGTGACAGTCACCGCGCCGAAGAATCTGCTTTCCGCCGCTGCATGGCACGTTAACAGAAACATTTTCGCGTCCCCCGTCGGCGGATACGAAACGATCCCCGTCATCGACGGCAAGCTGACATATACGGCAACGCACAAGCGCTGTCGTCTTGTCGCCGCAAGCTGGGAATATGACAATACGCGAACGGTCGGCGTTTTTGTCCACGATCCGGAGGACGATACGCAGTGTACGCTTGACCTGCTCTCGAAAGAGGCTGTCGCAAGCCTGCTTTCCGTTATGCATGAGGAATATTACAGACGTATGCCGGAGTATTTCGGCAAAACAATAAAGGGCTTTTTCTACGACGAGCCGTTTGTGTCGTTCCCGCTTCCGTATACCTTCGATCTTATAGATGAATTTATCAAGGTCAAGGGCTACGATCCGACGGAAAAGCTTCCGCTTCTTGTTTCGGGCGGCGGCGGACAGCTCCGAGATGATTGGCGCGACGTTGCAACGACGCGTCTTTCGGAGAATTTCTTCGGCGGAATGGCAAAATGGTGCCACGCGCACGGAGTGGAGCTTGTCGGACATCAGGATCTCGATCACGACATAAGATCGCTTAATTCGGTGTCGGGCGATTTCTTCAAAAACAACAAATTCAATGATTCGCCCGGAGTTGACTACATCTGGGCGCAGATACGCCCCGATCATACGGCGGATTTTCCGCGCTTTGCGGGCTCCTTTAAGCGTATGACGGGTAAAAAGCACGCAATGAGTGAAAGCTTTGCGGCAACGGGTAACTGCCTCAATCCCGATTATATGCGTTGGGCAATGGAGTATCAGGCGCTTCGCGGAATCGACAGATTTTTCCTTATGATAGCGGATCCCGATATCGAGCACGGCCACGGATACGCCTCTCCGCTCGATTTTAAGCATCCGATAAGCAAGCTCTACGCAAAGGACGTAAACAGACGTGTGAACATCACAAATCAGCTTCTTTGCGAATCGACCCCGCGCGCGGAGATCGCGGTGTATGTGCCGAGACGCGAGCTTGCAAGCGAATATCCGCCCGCAAGACCTAACAGAGTCAGTCTGCATCTGCCTTGGGAATGGGTCAACGAAACCGTTGACGCACTGCTTTACAGTCCCGTCGATTTTGATTATATATGGGATGACGTTATTTTGTCGTGCCCCGATGAAAACGGCGCGCTTGTCGCCCCGTCCGGACAGCACATCAAAACAGTCATCGTTCCCGCTGTCGGCGCGTTTTCGCCCGATGTTGCGGATAAGCTTCGTTATAGCGGAGTTAAGCTTGTGTTCGTCGGTTTTTCCGCCGACGGCTTTACGGGATATCCCGTCTGCACGCACCCTGAAAGGATCGGAGAGTATGTTGATTCTCTCATTTCGACGGAAAGCGGCAGAGTTTCGCTTACGACACGCCGCGACGGGACGGGCACGATGTATTTCTTTATGAATGAGTCCGAATTCGGCTACGGTTCGGCGCTTGAGTTCAACGAAAAGGGCTGTGTGCACGTTTTTGATTTTGAATCCGAGACGTGGTACGACGCAGACGAAGCTGACGAATGGCTCACGCTTGCGCCGCTTGAGCTGAAAATATACAGAGTTGCCGCCGCTCCCGTCGGCAAAAAGCGCGACGGTTACGCCGTCAAGGGCAAGACATACGGCTGGAGCGCGACAAAGCCGAACGGAGAACGCGTCGATATGGGCGATGCGCCGTATGCGTTTGACGCCGTCGATTACACCGGAATCACAGTGTACGAATGTAAGCTGTCAGCGCCGGAAAGCGGCGAATACGCGCTGTCGCTCGGTAAGATATGCTACGCGGCAACAGTCACCGTTGACGGCGACGAGACGTCAAGGCAAAACGTCGTTTTTGCACCGTATACGGCACGACTTACGCTCACCGCAGGCGAGCATGACGTAAGGATAGAGGTATTGAACGCGGATGCGGCGTCTGTGCTCGGCTCTGCCGAGGCGGAGGAGCGCGCACGCGAGGAAAGACGCTTTAAGTCGATCTTCGAAAACGACCGTGACTACATATCTGCCGGAATCGCAGGCCCCGTCACGCTTTACGGAAAGGAGTGATCCGATGAAGTACGATTTTCGAAACAAAACGCCCGAACTTTACGAAAGCGGAAAAAGCGGCTTCGTTACGGAAGCGGAAAGACGCATCGAAAGCGAGGAGCGCTTGCGTATCCCGGAGCTGTCGAGCGGATTCTTCCCTCATTTTTGGCTGACGGAGGCTGATTTTACATCTGTTTTGTACGATAAAAACGGTGCTTACATAGATTCGTCCGCGTCTGCGGCGAAAGCCGCCGTCGAGGGTGCTGTGCCGCTCTTGTTCCGCGCCGAGGTTGAGGGCGCGGGAAATTACAGAGTTACAGTCGAGATCGACAATTCCGACGGAGACGATGACGAGCTGCTACTGTTTATTACCCGTCGCCGTCTTTATGCGAAAGAAAAGCTTCGCGCGGGCGAAAAATTCGTGCACAGCTATGACGTAAACGTGTGCGAGTTCATACCGAGAGGGTACAGAAACGAATTCGAAGGCAACAGCATAGATATTTCCGTCGTCGCAAGACAGCCGAGGCTGACCTCGATCGAAATACAAAAGCTGACGGAGGAAAACGCCGTCCCGACTGTTTGGATCGCGGGAGATTCAACGTTGACGGATCAGTCGTGCGCGTATCCCTACGTCCCCTCGACCTCGTACAGCGGTTGGGGACAAATGCTCTCCGCGTTTTTGCGTCGCGGAGCTGCCGTTTCAAATCATGCACATTCCGGCTTGACAACGCATACCTTCCGCGCGGGCGGACATTGTGCGATCGTCATGCGACATATAAAAAAAGGCGATTTCTTCTTTATGCAGTTCGCGCATAACGATCAAAAAACAGACTTTTTGACAGCCGAGGGCGGATATCGCGACAGACTGATCGAATATGTAAACGAGGTCAGGGCAGTCGGCGCGTATCCCGTTATCGTTACGCCGCTTGCGCGCAATTCATGGCGCGGCGACGGAGAATATAACGATCTCTTGTTCGATTATGACAGCGCGTGCAAGCGCGTGGGAGCCGAATACGATGTTCCCGTTATCGGTCTGCATGATTTTATGGTCGAAAAGATCAAGTCCGAGGGGCTTGAGCCGGCAAAACGCTACTATTATCCTGGCGATTTTACTCATACAAACGATCCGGGAGCGTATATGTGCGCGAGATTTATCGCCGAGGAGCTCGCAAAGCTTACGTCGGACGGCTATAATAGGCTTGCCGCCCTTGTCGATACGTCAAAGGCGGAGTGGCTTGCGCCGACAGGAGTTAAGCCGCCGTCACCTCCCGCCGATTTTAAGGCGGCGGAGACGCCCAAGCCGACGTCGGATGTTGACGGCAACGCCCTGCTGACGCGCGCCGAAGCCTGCGATGTGCTCATTAAGGCGGCGCACTTCTTCACTGTTAATGTATATAACGATATGTTTACAGATATTCTCGGTCATGAATGGTACGCGGGCGCTGTCGAGTGCGCTTATCAAAACGGCATAATTCCCTCCGAGCTTGCGACGAAGGGAGAAAGCTTCCGTCCCGACGAAAAAGTGACGCTGGGAGATTTTGCTGTTATGGCGGCGCTTGCCTATGCAAGCCGAAACAAGCTTCCCGACGCTTTGCCGTGTAAGCTTGACTCGAAATGCGAGGCTTGGAGTCTGAAATATATCAGAGTCGCACACAGACTCGGAATTATCAACAATGACGACGATCTTTCGTCGAAAGTGACAAAGTCACGCGCGGCGGAATGTGTCCGAATGTTGGCTTTATAACACCAAAAAAGCCTTCGTTAACACGATATCCGCGAAATAGTCACAAATAATTAACAAAATTATTCCCCAAAATGCGGATTAATGTATTATAATTAAGTAAAGACGGCAATATGCCTAATTCAAGGAGAAAAATATGACAAAAAGAACTATATCGCTCATTATGGCGCTTTTGATCGCGTTTACGTCAGTGCTTGTCCTTTCGGCTTGCTCCGACAACAGCGGCGATAACGGCGGAAATCCGAGTCAGAGCGGAGATAAGGATCCGAGCAAGGATTCTCAGAAAGGCGAAGACGAAGGCGACGACCTCCCCGGAAGCGACGATAAAACAACGAGCGACAGATATACAAAATTCGATCAGACAACGGACTACGACAAAAAAGATACGAAAATCGAATTTACGGACAGCAAGGCAACAGTTGACGGTGAGGGCGCATCCGCATCCGGTACTGTCGTTACGATAAGCAAAGCGGGAACGTACGTCCTTTCCGGCTCCTGCACCGACGGTCAGGTGATCGTTGAGGTTACTGTTGAAGAAAAGGTTCATCTCGTGTTTAACGGACTTAAGCTTGTTTGCAAGGCTTCCGCGCCGATCTACATAAAGTCGTGCGACAAAACGACGATCACACTTGTTGACGGAACTGTAAGCACGCTTCAGGACGGCGACGGCTACACGAATCTCAATGTTGACGGCGAACCCAATGCGTGCCTGTTCTCGAAGGACGACCTTTCGATCAACGGAACGGGAACTCTTAATGTGTATGCAAATTACAACAACGGCATCTGCACAAAGGATGACCTCAAGATCATAAGCGGTACGATAAACGTTACTGCAAAAAATCACGGTATCCGCGGTAACGACAGCGTGACGATCAAGGACGGAACGTTCAACATTTCGTGCAAGAACGATGCGATCAAATCGTCTAAGGATACAAAGGAAAACAAGGGCTTCCTGTACATCGAGGGAGGCAACTTCACAATTGACGCAGGCGTTCGACTCGCTTCAGCGCGTCGACAATGTGTCTCGGCAAACGGGCGACTC
>CAZOMK010000046.1:0-12006 GCA_964580615.1 uncultured Lachnospiraceae bacterium
CTGAACTCATCGTCGGCTCTTACCACCCCGTTGACAGTAACGTAATCTCCTTCAAGCTCGGAGCACGTCTTGCTTTAAAGGCAGGCTTGCCTCAGGCTAAGCCCGTTATCCTTGAGCCGGTAGGCGACCTTAAGGTTTACGTTCCGGACGCTCTCGTCGGCGACGTTATCGGTGACCTTAACAAGCGCCGCGGCAGAGTGCTCGGCATGAATCCTTGGGACGGCAAGAAGGGCTATACCGTTGTCGAGGCGGAAGCTCCCAAGGCTGAAATGATGGACTACACCGTTGCTCTCCGTGCTATGTCACAGGGACGCGGCTCGTTCGATTTCGAATTCAACCGTTACGATGAGGTTCCCGCCGCTATCGCGCAGAAGATCATCGCAGACGCAAAGGTTGAGGACGACGACTGATAAACCAATAACATAAAAAAGCACGCATATCGCGTGCTTTTTTGTTATTTCAAAACAGACGCCAAAGTCTCTCTGACAGCTCCCTTGCCCTTTATCATGCGGGCAAAATATTCCTCCGCGACAGCTCCTATCGGCGTCGAATAAAGGTCAACTCCGAAAACGGACGCGTCCGAAAGGATCGGCGAGATCGCGGAATGAACGTCAGCCTCATCGCCGAGCTTGATGCACTTCAAATGCTCCGAGCATTCATCAAGCCTCGGATCGGGACTCGGCTCAAAGCAAGCTCCCATATCGTCCACCGCCATAAGATAACGGCACCAGCCCGCCGCAACGAGCGGAACCGCCTTCAGCGACGTCATGTCAAGTCCGCGACTTATGTACGATTTGATCGTCTCTCCCAATCTGATCGGCAGCTTTTGCGAGGTGTCCGTTGCGATCCTCTGCGGCGCATCGGGCATAAATGGATTCGGCAAGCGCTCACAGACGACCTCGTCAATGAACGCGACGGGCGAAATTATGCCCGGATCCATAACGACAGGCAGTCCCTCAACGTATCCGAGCGTTTTCGTCAGCCTTGCAAGCTCCGGATCCTTCATTTCCTCGGAAATGAGGCTGTACCCCAAAAGACAGCCGAAAATCGCAAGCGCCGTATGAAGCGGATTCAAGCAGGTACAGACCTTCATCTTCTCCGTTTTATCGACAGTTTCGCGATCGGTGAAAATAACTCCGACAAGCTCAAGCGGCACCTTGCCGGCGGGGAATTTGTCCTCCGCAACAAGATACTGCGGCGCTTCCGCATTCACAAACGGCGCCGTATACGTCTTTTTTGACGTAATTATAAGCTCCGTGTCCTCAAAGCCGTCGTCTACGAGCATTTTCGCGACTCTTTCGTCCGGTCGCGGCGTGATCTTATCTATCATACTGCACGGGAATGCGACCTTTTCTTCGTTTTTCAGATATTTCAAAAAGCCCTCATCGACCTCGTCCGCCGAGCGCCACGCCTCTGCATACGTCAAAACAGCCGCGCGAAGCTTATCTCCGTTGCCGGAGCAATTGTCCATTGAAAAAAGCGAGATCGGAAGCTTATCGGCAAGGTAACGTGCATAAAGCGCGCCGACGAGCACGCCGATCGTGCTTTTCGCGCCTGCGAGCTTCCCATCAACGTCCGCTTTGACGTAAGGAAGCAGCTCTCCGGACTGCGCTTTTGTCGAATATCCCTTCTCCGTGATCGTAAAGCTGACGATTTTGAGCGACGGCGCGCGGAAGATCTCGTACAGCCGTTCCGTATCGCTCACCGTGATCGCCTCCGCGACAGCTCCTATCGGCTGTTTTTTCACATTTCCGTCTCCGCAAAGCGTAACCAACAGCGAAATATTGTCATACGGCAAGTACGCACGCTCGATTATCTCCGGATCAAAGCCCTCAACTGCGATGATTCCCGTCTCCGTTTTACCGTCTGCGAGAAGTCTTTCCGCAAGCGCGCACGGAAACGCGCGGAAAATATTTCCCGCACCGAAATGCACCCATTCCGGCGCAGACTTTGTTTTTTCGATCATCTTTTTTCTGTCATAAGGGAAGTTAAAATCAGTCAAATACATAATATTCTCCGATAATTTATAATTTTCAAAAAGCGCGGGATATGATCCCGCGCTTTTTTTCGCACGTTCTACATTTACAGCCGAACGCGACTGTTATTTCATCAGCTTTGCATATCCGACGATATAATTGATGCCGCTCCACGCCGTCATAACAGTCATAAACGCCATCGTAATATACGTCAGAACGGAATATTTCGCAAGGAAAGACGCAAAAGTAAGCACTTCGCCGAACAGCACCGGCTCAAGAAGCGCCGTCATGATAAAGACGATCTGCGACACTGTCTTGATCTTGCCGAGAATATTTGCGGCAAGCCCTGTCGCATTTGTTTTTCCGGACACGATAAGTCTCATCGACGTTACCGCAAGCTCACGGAGAATGACTATAAGCGTCGCCCACAGAAGAACGGGACGGAGATGCTCAAAGCCATCCGCAACAAGGAGCGCTATCATAGACGCAAAAACCATAAATTTATCCGCCAACGGATCCATTATCTTACCGAAATCGGACACAAGACCGTATTTTCTTGCGAGCTTACCGTCAAGCATATCCGTCAGCGCCGTTATGAGAAAGACAGCGGCGGCAATGATATTCACGACGGGATATGGAATACCCGCTGTCATGACGATCACGAATACGGGGACAAGTATAACACGCAAAACTGTTAAATAATTCGGTAGCTGTTTGGGAATGCTCATATCATTTTTCCTTTGTTATAAGTATAATTCTTTATATTTACGCAATGACCTCACCGAAAAGATCGTAATCAAGCGTTTCGGTGATCTTTACCTTGATGTGCGTGCCCTCCTTGGGGCGACGAGACTCATCAAGCATGAAATAAACCTTACCGTCGATATCGGGTGCGTCCGCATCGCTTCTGCCGTAGCAGGAATCGGAAACGTAATCGTAGCCCTCATATATAACGTCAAGCGTTTTTCTGAGCTTCTTTTCGTTGAGCTCCGTAACAACGTCAAGCTGGATCGACATTATTCTGTCAAGTCTGTCCTGCTTGACCTGCTCGTCTATCTGATCGGGAAAATCATACGCGGGCGTTCCTTCCTCGCGGGAATACGTAAACGCGCCGAAGCGATCGAATTTAGCTTCCTTGATAAATTCGCAAAGCTCGGTAAATTCCTCCTCTGTCTCGCCGGGGAAGCCGACTATTGCCGTTGTACGGATCGTTATTCCGGGCACCTCGCGGCGCAGACGGGACACAGACTCACGAACAGCGGCTTCGCCGCCGTGACGGTTCATTCTTCTGAGCACCGAATCGCTGACGTGCTGGATCGGAAGATCAACGTACTTAACGACGCGGTCGTTATTTCTGAGCACCTCGATAAGACCGTCCGTTATCTTGTCGGGATAGCAGTAAAGTATGCGGAACCACGGGACGTTCGTTTCCTCCGTCAGCCTTGAGAGCAGCTCCGCAAGCTTATATTCACCGTAAAGGTCAACGCCGTAGCGTGTTGTGTCCTGAGCAACAAGAATGATCTCGCCGACACCGAGCGCCTCAACGGACTTTGCCTCAGCGATGATATCCTCCATCGGACGCGAACGGTGACATCCGCGTATATCGGGGATCGCGCAATACGTGCATCTGTTGTCGCAGCCCTCCGCGATCTTTATGTACGCATACGAATCTGTCGTAACGACGCGCTCACCGCCGAGCTCGGCGCAGTTTTTGTCTGCATAGGCAGAGTATTTTTTACCCTTTTCAACAGCCTTAACTGCATTTACTATGTCATGAACGCTTCCGACGCCCAAAAGTGCATCGACTTCGGGAAGCTCCGCGAAAATTTCATCGCGATATCTCTCCGGCAGACATCCCGTAACGACTATTCCCTTCAAGCTGCGATGCTTTTTCAGCCACGCAACATCAAGAATATTGTCAATTGCCTCTCGCTTTGCCGATTCGAGGAACGCACAGGTATTAACTACAATAATATCAGCCTCTGTGTCCTCCGGAGTGATCTCATATCCCGCATCGACGAGCAATTTAAGCATTACCTCGGTATCCATCAAATTTTTCGGACAGCCAAGCGAAATAAAACCGACCTTTGTCGGTGCCTTTACCTTTTTCATAGATTTTCCTTATATATAATTATTGATTTTCGGTCTTTTCGTGAAGTATTTTAACAGCTTCCCTTACGTCCGACGATGTAAATCCGCGTCTCGCCAGATATTGAAGGAGCTTGCGTCTGCCGTCAACGTCATCGGACGGAGGCATACCGCCTTTTTTTTCGATCGCACGTGCGCAAAGCGCACCGTAATCGGTAGTATCTTTCTCGCTCCATGACGAAATCGCACCTTTACCGTATCCGTCCTCATAAAGTGCGGATATGATAAGGCGCTTCCCCTTCAGCTTTGACGCGTGCACGCGTGCGCGTCTTTCCGCCTGAGCTTCTTCGTTGATATATCCGAGCGATTCTATCGCCTTAGCCGCCGATTCGGACGTGATCTTATCGTATCCCTTTCGTCTCAGCTTCAAGGCAAGCGCTCTGACAGACTGATCCGAATAGCCGAGCAGTCTCAGTCCGTGCACGACGGCGCGAAAAACCTCTCCCTCCGCGTGAAGCACGTCAACATCCGCCTCCGTAAGCTCCTCGCCGACGGAAAACGGGAACGACTGCTTCAAAAGAGAGAGCTTTTCCTCCTCACCGTTACTATTATATACTATCGTGACCTCAAATGCAATCGAAAGTGCGCCCGTATGCACATCTTTTACGTAAGCATTTTGCATAAGGGCGCTCCTTTCGCTTTTTTTGAAATTATTATACGTCCTCTTCCATTTCAAGCAAGCGGATATCGAGCTCGTCATCAAGCTCATCCGGGTCGATATCGTCTATCGAGCATTCGCCCGGATCAATGTAATGCTGCTTGATCTTTTCTTCGATCTCGGCGCAAAGCTCGGAATCGCTTTCGAGCAATCTACGGACTGCGTCGCGTCCCTGCGCGAGTCTGTTGCCGTCGTAGGAGAACCATGATCCGGACTTATTGATAACACCGGCTTCAACGCCGATATCAACGATCTCGCCGTACTTTGAGATTCCCTTACCGTACAAGATATCGAATTCCGCAACTCTGAATGGAGGCGCGACCTTGTTTTTGACGACCTTTACCTTTGTGCGGCTTCCGTATACGTCTGAGCCTGTTTTGAGCGTCTCTGTCTTTCTGACGTCGAGACGGACGGAAGAATAGAATTTAAGCGCACGTCCGCCCGTTGTCGTTTCGGGGTTACCGTAGGAGACGTTGATCTTTTCGCGAAGCTGGTTGATAAAGATAACGATACAGTTTGTCTTTGCGACAGAGCCGGAGAGCTTACGAAGCGCCTGCGACATAAGACGCGCCTGCAAGCCGACTGTAACAGCGCCCATTTCGCCTTCGATCTCCTGCTGAGGAACAAGCGCCGCAACGGAGTCTATAACTATGATATCAATAGCACCGGAGAGCACGAGCGCTTCCGTTATAGCGAGCGCCTGCTCGCCCGAATCAGGCTGAGATACGAGAAGCGAATCAATGTCAACGCCGAGTGCAGAGGCATAAACGGGATCAAGCGCGTGCTCCGCGTCGATGAAAGCGGCTTCGCCGCCCGTTTTCTGAATCTCCGCGATCGCGTGAAGCGCAACTGTTGTTTTACCGGACGATTCGGGGCCGTATATCTCGATGATTCTGCCCTTGGGGTAGCCGCCGATTCCGAGCGCAAGGTCAAGCGAAAGCGAGCCCGACGAGGACGCGCTTACGTTCATTGTCTTTGTTTCACCGAGCTTCATGATAGCGCCGCTGCCGTAATCCTTTGTGATCTTATCGAGCGCCGCCGTAAGAGCCTTCTTTTTATCCTCCGCGGGAGCGGCTTTTACTACTGTTTTCTTTGCTTTTGCTGCCATTTTTTATCCTTTCGCGTTCGTTTTACGAACATTTGTTTGTACTGTTGCTGTAATTATAACAAACGCACAAATATATGTCAAGTAATTTCCGTTAAAAAACGAACACATTTTCGTTTTTAATATGTAGGAGAGTCTATTCGCCAAACCATACCCGAATCGGTCTCCGAAAGCACGAGCGTTACCTCGACCTTAACATCGGGCTCGCCGTCAATGAAGGTATCGTATGAAACGACTATCTTCTTTCGCTTCAGCTTCACGATTTCCGCCGAATCGAGATCGTATGTACGCGTTTTTTCAACAAGCGGCTCTGCTTGAATATTAACCGTAAGTCTTTCACCGTTGTCAACGTAGCGTGCGTAAATGACGCCGCCGTCGTCATCGGAATAACCGGTCAAATACATTGCGAATATTGAATTTGAGTAATTTTCGGTGAAAACGGAGAGCGTCGCTTTTCTCAGCTCCGCCTCGGTGATATATTTCGCCTCATCCGTAACGGGCGCATACACGACAGCCATTGAATTTTCCGTCGAATACGGCAAGCCCTCGCCGTAATATATCTCGTTAAGCTCAACAGACGCCGAAACAAGCTCGTTTGCAACCGCTATCGCCTCCTCCTGCGTCAATTTTTCGACGCAGGACGTAAGGAAAAGCATTGATAAAGAAGCAAGGATCAATATAAGAAGCTTTTTCATTTTAATCTCATTCAGCCTCATTTACGGGCGCATTTTCTTCGGTTTCGGATGTCTCCGCGTTTTTCTCGGAAACAGTATTTTTGATCGTAGTAAAGTTAACGACTCTGTCGTTTTCATCCGTTCTCATAACGATAACGCCGGACGCGCTTCTTCCGTAAGTGCTGATCTCGTCAGCTCCCGTGCGGATGATAACTCCGGACTCCGTAATGATCATGATATCATCATCGGGAGAAACGGCTGCAATTCCCGCAAGCTCGCCTGTTTTTTCGTTGATTCCGTGACAGGTCAAGCCGGATCCGCCTCTGTGACGCGGCTCGTAATGCTCGAATTCAGTTCTCTTACCGTAGCCCTTTTCCGTAACGGAGAACAGCGACGTGCCCTCCTCCGGAACAGTTACGCCGACAACTCTCTCACCCTCACCGAGCTTGATGCCGCGGACTCCGCGCGCATTTCTGCCGTGAATGGGGATATCGCTTTCATGGAAGCGCACCGCTCTGCCCACATTTGTTGCGATCATGATATCGGCTGTGCCGTCCGTCTGACGAACGAAAACGAGCTCATCACCGTCGTCAAGCGTAAGCGCACGCTTTCCGCCCTTTCGCTGATACTCGAACTCGGCAAGCGATGTACGTTTGATCGTACCGTTGCGCGTTACCATAACGAGATACTTATCCTCGTCGTATCCGTTGACGGAGATGAATGCTGTAACGTTTTCGTTGGGCTCTTTTTCAATGATATTGATTATATTCGTGCCCTTGGACTGACGTCCCGATTCGGGGATACGGTGTGCACGTCTGACGTAGACGCGTCCCTCGTCTGTAAATATCATCAAATCGCTGTGCGTATCAACGGAGATGACCTTTTCGATGTAGTCCTCCTCCTTTGTAGACATGGCGATGATGCCCTTACCGCCTCTGTGCTGAGCAGAATAGGTATCCGCTCTCTGACGCTTCACGTAACCGGAATGTGTCATCGTGATGATGCAGTTATGACGCTCGATAAGATCCTCGATCTCGATCTCGTCCTCAACGGGAACGATCTCAGTCATACGCTTATCTCCGTATTTTTCCTTGATCGCGATCATTTCATCCTTTATGAGAGCCTTGAGCTTTTCCTCATCGGCAAGGATGCCCTCGATGCGCTTGATTTCCTCGTAAAGACGCGCAAGTCTTTCCTCGATCTTCTGTCTTTCAAGACCGGACAGTCTGCCGAGCGTCATATCGACGATCGCCTGCGTCTGAACATCGGAAAGACCGAATCTTTCGGAGAGCTTTGCTTTTGCGTCCGGAATGGAAGCGGAGCGCTTGATGATCTCGATCACCTCGTCGATGTTTTCAATCGCGATCTTGTAGCCCTCGAATATATGCGCCTCGCGCTTTGCGCGATTCAGCTCGTATACGAGACGTCTTGTTACGACTGATTCCTGATGACGAATATACTCCGTCAAAACGGTTTTGAGATTACACGTTTTAGGCTCGCCGTTTACGAGCGCCACCATATTAACGGCGCAGGTATCCTGAAGCTGAGTGTATTTGTAAAGCTGATTTAAGAGAATCTGACCGTTTACATCGCGTCTGTGCTCGATGACGATCTTCATTCCGGCTCTGCCGGATTCATCTCGCAATCCCGTAATGCCGTCGATGCGCTTTTCCTTAAAGAGATTCGCTATCGACTCAACGAGCTGCGATTTATTTACACCATAAGGAATTTCGGTGACGGTGATCCTGTGATTTTTTTCGTCGATTTCGCAGCGTGAGCGCACCTGAATGTGACCCTTACCGGTTTCGTATGCCTGATATATCCCCTGAGTGCCGTATATCATCGCTCCGCCGGGAAAATCGGGGCCTTTTATGTGATTTATAAGCTCCGCTGTCGTTGCATCGGGATTTTCCATAAGGCATATCGTTCCGTCTATGACCTCGCTGAGGTTATGCGGCGGAATATTCGTAGCCATACCGACTGCAATACCGACAGAGCCGTTTACGAGCAGATTCGGGAAGCGCGACGGGAGAACGGTAGGCTCCTTTAATCTGTTATCGAAATTGGGTCTGAAATCGACGACGTCCTTGTCGATGTCCGCCATCATTTCGTCCGCGATCTTTGACATTCTCGCCTCAGTGTAACGGTACGCAGCAGGCGGGTCGCCGTCAACGGAGCCGAAGTTACCGTGTCCCTCGACGAGAGGATATCTGTACGAGAACGGCTGCGCCATTCTTACCATCGCCAAATAAACGGAGCTGTCTCCGTGCGGATGGTATCTGCCGAGCACGTTACCTACCGTCGTTGCGGACTTACGGAAGGGCTTGTCGTGTGTGAGTCTGTCCTCATACATTGCGTAAAGAATACGTCTCTGCGACGGCTTCATACCGTCTCTTATATCAGGCAGAGCGCGGCTTGTAATAACGCTCATCGAATACGCGATAAAGGACTTTTTTACCTCATCGTGCATTTCGATCGGCAATATTTTCTGATTCGGAAACTCTATATTCTTGTTTTCGTCTTCTTTTTTCATTATCTGTATCCTATTCTTGATTGTTACGTTGATGAAATCCCGTTATGTTAAATATCGAGCATATCAGCATCCGCGTACTTCGCGTTTGCTTCAATGAAATCACGTCTCGGCTCGACCTTATCTCCCATAAGTACCGAGAATATCTCGTCGCACTTCATTGCATCCTCGACTGTGACCTGAAGGATCGTTCTTCTTTCGGGATCCATCGTTGTTTCCGCCAACTGATCGGCGTCCATTTCACCGAGACCTTTATAGCGTTCTGCGTCCGCATTTCCGCCGAGCTCGGCGAAAATGGCGTCTCTTTCCTCATCGGAGAAGGCGTATCTGATCTGTTTTCCCTTTGTGATCTTATAAAGCGGAGGCTGAGCCAGATAAACGTGACCGTCCTCGATGAGCTTTCTCATGTGACGGAAGAAGAAGGTGAGCAAAAGCACGCGAATGTGCGAGCCGTCAACGTCCGCGTCCGCCATTATGATTATTTTGCCGTAACGAAGCTTTGAAATATCGAAATCGTCGCCGATGCCGCAGCCGAGCGCCTGAATTATCGGTATGATAGATACGTTTGAATACACCTTATCGAGCCTCGAACGCTCAACGTTCAAGACCTTTCCGCGGAGCGGAAGTATCGCTTGGAAAAGCGAATCCCGTCCAGCCTTTGCGCTGCCTCCCGCGGAATCTCCCTCTACGAGGAATATTTCCGTAAGATCGACGCGTCTTTCGCGGCAGTCCGCAAGCTTACCGGGGAGCGTCGAGCCCTCGATGGGGGATTTACGTCTCGCAAGCTCGCGCGCTTTTCTCGCAGCCTCTCTCGCTCTTGCCGATTCAAGCGATTTTTCGATTATAGCCTTACCGACAGCGGGATTTTCTTCAAGATATTCGCTGAATTTTGTAGTTACGAGCGAATAAACGAAGCTTCTCATCTTGCTGTTTCCGAGCTTTGTCTTTGTCTGACCCTCAAACTGCGCGTCCGTCAGCTTAACGGAAATAACAGCGCAAATTCCCTCTTTTATATCCTCGACGGAAAGATTTTTATCATCCGCCTTGATCATACTGTTTTTGCGCGCGTAATCGTTGAGAGTTTTTGTCATTGCAGTCGAAAAGCCCGTCTCATGCATACCGCCCTCGACTGTATGGATATTATTCGCGAAGGAATATATCGAATCGGTATACGAGTCCGTATATTGGAAAGCGACCTCGGCTACCATGTCATCGCGTTCGTTTTTCATATAAATAACGTCGGGATGCACGCTGTCGCAATGCTTGCCCTCCGCGATGTAATTTACAAATTCCTTTATACCGCCCTCGTAAACAAGATCGTCCTCGCGTACATTTTCGGGATCTCTTACGTCGCGGAGCATGATATTAACTCCCGCGTTGAGGAACGCCTGCTCGCGCAAGCGCTTCAAGAGCGTATCGTAATCAAAAACGATCTCCTCGAATATGGTGGGATCCGGCAGGAAACGAACATAAAGACCGTGCTCGTCAGTCTCACCCATATCGCAGAACGGACGCGCAACATTTCCTCTTTCAAAGCGCTCCGTGTAGCGTCTTCCGTCGTGGCAGTTATCTATTTCAAGCCATTCGGACAGTGCATTTACAACAGAAGCACCGACTCCGTGCAGACCGCCGGAGAATTTGTATCCATCTCCGCCGAATTTACCGCCCGCATGAAGCACCGTATAAACGACTTCAAGCGTCGGGATACCCATTTTCGGATGGATACCGGACGGGATTCCGCGTCCGTCGTCCTTTACCGAAACGGAATTATCGGGATGAAGCACGACCTCGATTCTGTTGCATCTGCCCGCAAGCGCCTCGTCGATCGAGTTATCCACTATCTCGTAGACGAGATGGTGCAAGCCTCTTATCGACGTCGTACCGATGTACATACCGGGACGTTTTCTTACAGCCTCAAGTCCCTCAAGCACCTGTATCTGACTTTCATCGTAAACCTTTTCTTCTTCGTTTACCGCTGTCTTAATGTCCTTTTCTTCCGACATTATTTTACCTTGCCTTTCAAAAATGTGTTCTTTGCTTTTTGCCGTCACATATCTCCGTTTTTGATCCTGCCGGAAATGGCGGGAACGGAAAGCTGTGAAAGCGTTATCATATCATCGTCAGTGAGAATAAAGCTTTTTGGAAGCTCGTATGTAGTCAGAATGATTCTGCCCTCTCGCTGACCCTCGCTTAAAAATTTTTTTGTTTCGGAAGCGACAGTCGCCGTATCCATATCGAATATACCGATAATGCTTTTTGTTTTTATGACTCTGTCGTTGCCGGCATGGATATATGCCATATCATATATTCCTCGAAATATTCGTCAGGCTTCCGTCCTTGACGAAATATTTCGTTCCTTCCCTTATTCTTCTCGAAACGGACGTATCGCAGGAGGTTATGATAACCTGCCTGTCCTTTATTCCGGATACAACGTACGAGCGCCTTGACGGATCAAGCTCGGAGAGTATATCGTCCAAAAGCAAGACGGGGTACTCTCCCGTTTCTCTTTTCGAATATTCGCCCTCCGAGAGCTTCATTGTCAAAACTATGCTTCGCTGCTGACCTTGCGACGCGAAAAATCTCGCGTCCTTACCGTTAAGCACTATATCAACGTCGTCCTTATGTATTCCGTACTGCGTCGAACCGAGCAGTATCTCGCGATCTGTGTTTTCAGTAAGCTGACGGAGGTACACGTCCTTCATCCTCGACGTATCGGTATAATCACCACCGAGGCGAGACGTACCGTGATACGCAAGCGAAAGCTTTTCTTTGCCTCCCGTCATGTCCGAATAAAGCTCGGACGCGATCTCGGAAAGCTTGGACGTATATTCATGCCTTGTTTTCGCGATCGACGCCGCATATTCCGCAAGCTGTTCGCTCCACGCTTCAAGCGCGGGAGCGCTTCCCGATCCCTT
>CAZOMK010000047.1:0-11973 GCA_964580615.1 uncultured Lachnospiraceae bacterium
CACATTCGATTATTTCTTCTTAACTCTGATAACGTTCCATGTCATCTTACCGAGCACGGACTCCGCAACGCCTCCGTCAAGCTTTGTTACGCCGTTCGACTGCGGATAAATATTAAACGGATTTGCCTCTGTATTGACTGCGTTAACGTCGTCGTGATGCATTGTGATATGCTCGACGAGCTCATAGCCCTCAAAGCTGCGGAGGTCGATCGTTGTAACGATATCGTCCTTCATGTTCTTGTTAACTGCAAATACAGTCACTTCCTCGTTTTCCTCGTTCCAGATCGCAACGGAATCGACGAAGGGGATATCTGTATAATGACCGCTGTCGTACTTGTCGCATTCAACGAGCGTTACAAGCGCCTTGCCGCGGCCGTACATCGAGCAATGCATATACGGATAGAACGTCGTCTGAGCCCAAGCGCCGCCGCCCGTTCTTGTCATGATAGGAGCGATAACGTTTACGAGCTGTGCCATGCAAGCGATCTTGACTCTGTCTGCGTGGCGGAGCATTGTTATGAGCAGCGAGCCGATAAGAAGCGCATCCTCGAAGTTATAAACGTCCTCAAGCTGCGGAGGCGCATAGCTCCAGCGCTCGATTCTCGGACGTTCGCCCTCGTTGCAGTGATACCACACGTTCCATTCGTCAAAGGAGATATTGATCTGCTTATTCGAGCGTGCAAGCACCTTCGCGTAGTCGATGGTGGAGACGACGCTGTTAATGAAGTAATCCATATCGAGGTTATTTGCAAGGAAGGTAGGTGTATCGTGAGCGTGGTTATTGTAGTATGTATGGCAGGAAACGTAATCTACGTTATTATAGCAGTGACCGAGCACTGTCGATTCCCACTTACCGAAGGTGGGCATACCGGAGGACGAGCTGCCGCATACGACAAACTCCGCCTGCGGATAGAGCCATTTCAGCATTTTCGCCGTTTCGTTTGCAATTCTGCCGTATTCGTCCGCTGTTTTGGCGCAGATCTGCCAAGGGCCGTCCATTTCGTTGCCGAGGCACCAAAGCTTGATATCGAAGGGATCCTTAAAGCCGTGCTTGATTCTGAGATCCGACCAATATGTTCCGCCGGGGAGGTTACAGTATTCCATAAGGTTTGCCGCCTCAGCGGGGCCGCGAGTACCGAGGTTGACCGCCATCATGACCTCTGTATTTGCGCGCTTTGCCCATTCCTGGAATTCGTCGATACCGACCTGATTCGACTCAAGCGTCGCCCAAGCGAGCTCTCTGCGAACGGGACGAAGCTCCTTCGGGCCGATGCCGTCCTCCCAATTGTAGCCGGAAACGAAGTTTCCGCCGGGATAACGCACAACGGGCACGCCGAGCTTTCTTACAAGATCGATAACGTCGCGGCGGAAGCCGAGCTCGTCTGCCGTTTCGTGACCGGGCTCATAGATACCGCCGTAAACGGCGCGTCCGAGATGCTCGATGAAGGCCGTATATTCTGGGGTCAACGTCACCTACAAGATAGTCGCGGTTAAGCTTTATTTTTGCGTTCATAATGCTCTCCTTTCCGCTCAGAGCAGCTCAAGGAAGCCTTGAAGCTGCTCATATTTGCGGGGGTATTTTATTTTTTTCTTATTTTATTATCGGGATTCTGAAAATATTGACGGAAGATGCGGGGAAATCGTACACGAACGGAACGCCGTCAACCTCAAAGGACGAATACTTCGTTGCAACCTTAGTCGGTTCCTCGAAGCTGTTTCTGTCCTCAAGGGAATCTGCCGTGAGCGTTTCGAGCTTGACGGTACGTGCGCCGTCGCCCGCGCCCTCAACAGCGATCTCCATTTTGATCGGTGTCGGACGGACGTTAACCGCCTTCACGATGACCTCGTTTGCGTCCTCGTCAAGCGTTGACGAAACATAGATGCGACGCGCCGGCTTGGGCAGGTATGTCACATCGTGAACGACCTCGCCGTCAACGGTGCAAACGATATGATTGCCGTCACGCTCGATGCCAATGACGTATTCCTTGCCGTTCTCGTATGCAAACGGAGCTGATGCAAGTCTGTCTTCATAGCCGCGCTTGGAAACTGTAAGGATCGATTCGTCGCCTCTCCAACCGCCGAGCATCCAAGTGAATCTCGAATCCTCGCCCATTGCAAAGGTGATCGCAGTGCATCGACGGAACGGACGCGGATGTTCATTTTCCTCCGTCGGCTCGTCCTTTACGCGCAAGCGCGTCTTGCACTCGAACTTGAAGCTTTCGTAATCGCCGTTGACGATGACCTGCGGCTGCATACCGCGTCTGCGCGGAGGCTCTGCGGGCTTTTCCTCGATCGGCGTCGCGCGGACGAGATCTCCATCGGAATACGACCAATCGCCCTCATCGACTCTTATGTCAGACGCCGCAGGCGATACTCCGTCGAGCTTTATTCCCTTGAAGTACGCATCTCCCGGCGATGTGAAGAAGGCAAATCCGCCAGAAATGCGTTCGGGCTCGACGTAATCGTCCTCCGGCGTTATCTCGGCGCTTACGGGAAGCGTCACATCGCCCTGATTGACGGAGTACATTTTCTGAACGTAATAGCTCGGTATGCCGAAGATCTCATGGTTATTGTACCAGATCAAATTCGGGTTCCAGCTTACGTAATCGGTATTGCAAAGAAGCGGCGCGTAGCAGGTGAGCGCGACCTTATCGGCGTTAAGCTCGAAGCTTGTCATGTACGCGGCTTCGCAAAGTGCGTTATAGAATGTATTGTTGCGGCTCGCATACTCACCGAGGAACACCTTCGGGCCGTTCGGATCGTAAAAATCGGAGAAATAACGCTCGTAATTTTGGATCATCCAATCGGGTGCGACGTAATAGTGCTCGTCAACCGCGTAGGAGTTCCATTTACGCGCGGATTCCCATCCGAGGTCAAAGCCGATGCCGGAGGGAGCGGGGCCCGCTGTATTAAGGATCTTCACATTCGGATATTTTTCCGCGATCGCCTTATGGAAAAGCGGGTAACGGTCAAAGAATATATCATCGACCTCCTCGTTTCCGATCGCTATATACTCGATATTGAACGGTTCGGGGTGACCGAGCTCCGCACGGTACGCGCCCCACTTTGTATTTACGTCACCGTTTGCGAATTCTAAAAGCTCAAGCGCGTCATCGACCCACGGCTGCATTTCCTCCATCGGAACGACCCACTGATGATGAGGATTAAACGCGCCGGGAAGCACCGGCATCGCCTTTGTTCCGATATCCTCGCAGAAAAGGAAGAACTCATAGTAGCCGAAGCCCAAGGTCTGATTGTAGCGCCAATTATTCTTCTTGGACGGACGCGCCTCAAGCGGGCCGACGGAATTTTTCCAGCGGTACATAGAATTTCTCGCCTTATCATCAAGTGCGCCGTCGTGAGTCAGGCAGCCGCCGGGGAAGCGCATGAATTTCGGCTTCATATCGGCAAGGAACTGCGCGATATCGGGACGCAGTCCGTTTTCTCTGCCGCGGAAGGTCTTTTTAGGAAAAAGCGAGACCATATCGAGGCAAACAGCGCCGACGTCGTGAACAAGGATCACGAGACGGGCGGAAAAATCCTCGGCATCGGACACAAGCGACGTTTTATACTGTGTCCATTCCGGTGAGGAGATGACGATCTCCGATTTTGCGTAAAGCTTTTCTCCATCCGCGCTTTCGAGACGGATCTCAACGGGAGACGAGAGCATTATGTCGCGACGTGCAAAAAAGGAGAACAGATATTCCTCTCCCTCACGGATCGGAATACCGGTGTTATAGCCGAAGTTACGAACGCCGACTGTTCCCTCCGCGCCGAGGCGGTGGCAAGCGCCGTTTGAAATACGAAGATAATGCGTATTGTTTACATTAAGCGGATAAACGGACTCAACCCCTCCGACGGGCTTGCCTCCGTCACGTCCTATCAGCTCCCATGCCGTCATGGGAGTATAGTCCGCGTTATCTACGTCGCAGAATTCGAACGAACGATTGCGAACAAGCTCGGCATAAAGGCCACCGTCTGCGGCGTGGTTTATGTCTTCGAAAAAGATGCCGTAAAGATCATTTGTGGGATGAAGCCTTTTTTCGGCATTTATAAGTATGCGTGACACTGTGGACATGAAAAGCCTCCGTTAATAATTTGCACATTGCACTAATACGGGGTGCAATGTGATTGATTTTTTCGTAAAAATGTTTACATTGTGATTATAATTCAGGCATATTGCAATGTCAAGAATAAATTGACGATATCGAAAAAAAAACAGCTATGCATCAACGACATCTATGGTGTCTCCGAGCGGAAGCGAATACAGATAAACGTGTTCGGGACGCTTACCGAACATAGACTCAAGCGCCGTCGCGTAATACAAGAGCTGACGGGCGTGCCTCGAAAGTAGCTTTTGCGCCGCCGCGCTCTTATGTGCTTTTTCGTAAGGCGTAAGCCTGTCCGTTTTATAGTCAAGTACTGTTATCTCGTCGTTTCGGTCAATAAAGAAGCAGTCGATAACGCCCTGCACAAGCAGCTCCTCGTCGGCATAAAGCGCGCGCGCCTCCTCCGAGAAAGTGAAATCCGACGACGGCATCCGCACGTTGAAGCGCATCTCGCGTCGGATAACGTCCGAGGAGCGCATTTTTTTGTATATATCCGAGCGAAAAAACATCTCTGCCTCATCGTAACGTATTATTTCCGCGTCTGCGGCACACATAAAGCCCTCGTTCACAAGACGCGCCGCTTCATTTCGCACTCCGTGCGCTTCCACGCTGTCAAAATCGCAGAACTGCATGAAAACGTGCGTAGCGGTTCCCGCCTTTGCCGCCGCCTCCGCTTCCGGTGAAAGCGTTTTTTCCGATGTAAGCTCCGTTGCGTCCTCGTCCAGCACGTCGGGAGAGAGCGCGGAAACGGAAAGCTTTGCGGGGAGCGCGCCGAGCTTTGCGTATGGATACGAAAACGAGATCGACTTTTTCAGCGCTTCCTTTATTTCGTCGATCCTTTCCCTGTCGGGCGCGGCATTTTTTCTCGCCGCCTCCTCCGTCGAGGACTCGACCTCACGCGGCGTGACGTAAGCCTCTTCGTCTCCCGACGCCGACACGATCCGCACAGTGCAATGTGCGTCTCGACCCGCCGCTTCTTCCGCAAACACAGCGGACAATATCCATGAAATATATGTTTTTTGCGAATAAACGGAATACGCTGAGTAAAATTCCGCATCGGCGCGGAGCGTTTCAACGGTGTCTGCGGCTTTTCGCATTCCCGCCGTTACTATAAGTCTTTCCTCCGCTCTTGTCAGCGCGACGTACAAAACGCGCATCTCCTCCGCGGTGAGCGCTTCGTCCGCAGACGCCGCCACCGACTTGTGCGGCAGTGTTTCAAGCATAACGGAGCTTTCCCCACCGTCGTCCTCGCGAAGCATCATCGCAATACCTGCTTTTTTATCGTAAAGCAGCTTTTCGCGAAGATCCTGCTCGTTTCGTTTTGAGGCGGAATATGCAAGCACGGTGACGGGAAACTCAAGTCCCTTCGACTGATGCACCGTCATGATCCTGACGGCGTCCGTCGTCTTTGACAGCGGCTCGGCGACGCTCGCCGTAACTCCGCGATCTATCAGCGAATTTATAAAATCGAGGAATTTGTGCAGTCCGCGGAACGCAGACGCTTCGTATCCTCTTGCGTAATCGTAAAGCAGCGAAAGATTTTCGGCGCGCACCTCCGGCGGTACAGCTCCGTTTTTTCTGTTTGCTTTGGAAAAAACGAGCGCCTCAATGCCCGTTTCGGCATATAATGAGGCGATTATGTCCGACGCCGTGCTTTTCTTCGCCTCCGTTCGCCAGCGAAGGATCGTTTTTGCGGCATATCTGCATTTTTCCGCAGTATCGCCGACCTCCTCCGACTCGGCAACAGCGCAAAGAGAGCGGTAAATCGGCTCTCTGCCCTTGCCTCCAATGCGGATCAAGTCATCGAGAGTGAAGCCGAAAACGGGAGAGCGCAGTGCGCCCGCAAGATAAATATCGCGGAGCGGATTGTCTATCACGTTCAACAGACACAAAACGAGAAGCACCTCAGGGCACTCAAAAAGATTTTGCTTCGCTCCGTTTTCGACGGGGATCCCGTGACGCTTCAGCGCATTTTCGATTCGCTCCGCGCGTCCCGAAGTCAGCGCACGCAAAAGCACCGCTATATCGGACGGGCAAAACCTCTCGCCGGACTGCTTTTTATCCTCGCGGAGAATCCGCGCGATTTCACGAGCGATAAGCTCAGGCTCCGCGTCGGCTGAATCAAGCTCCGAATCGGGATCCACGTCCGTATCTGCGATCAAGATCGAGACGGGCGTATAATTCGGCTCGGCGGCAAGCTTACTGTGGCGAAGCGCGTCATCATCCGTATAGCTTACGTTACCGTAAGGCATTATCCTGCCGCAGACTGCGTTTGTGAAACCGACGACGGACGCGTCACAGCGAAAATTATCGGACATATAGACAGCGGCGCCGTCTCCTTCGATCTCGGCTTCGGGTGACGTTATTTTTTCAAAGCTTGATCTGAGCGAATCGAACAGCGTCGGATCGGCGCCTCTGAAGGCATATATCGACTGCTTGACGTCACCTACCATGAATCGGTTTTTCCTTGCTATTGCCGCAAAGATCTCGTTTTGCACCTCGTTTACGTCCTGATATTCGTCGATGTAGATCTCGTCGTAATCGGCGCTTACGATGCTTGCGCGGTTCGGATCGGACAAAAGCTCCAGCGCGTAATGCTCAAGATCGTCGTAATCGAGCAAGCCGCGGCGACGCTTTTCCTCGCTGTATCTGCGGTCGAATTCGTCGAGCACGCGCACGATTCCGAGCGTGACCGACGCAGTCCGCATGAGCGTATTCGAAAGTCCGTCTCCGCTTAAATAAAGATATTTTTCGCGCACTGACTTCACGTAAATGCCGAATTCGCTCTTTTTTTTCTTAAAATACTCTGTTCTTGTCGTTTTTTCGCTTTTTGTTCTGCCCAAATTCGGCGCCGAAAGCGACGCAAAATGAGCGGCAAGACCGTTAAAGTCACCGTCACGAAGAAGTCTGCGCGCGGAGACCGTAAACTGCAAAAGATATTCAAACGACGGGCAATACTTGACATCAAACTCCGGCATGACGGAAAGCTCGCGCACGGCGGCGTCGAAAACAGAGCAGTAAAACTCAAGTCCGCGCTCGATGCTGCGTCGAACGGCGCTTCCGCAGTCGGAAAGCAAAAAATCGCCGTTTTTCGCGCTTTTTCTCATTGCCTCGGCAGACGAAACGAGACTTTTGTATCGCTTCGGCAGGCACGACGTCTTTTCGTAAAGCGAAAGCAGCTTCGACGCAAGCGCGTCGTCGGTCTCGCCGCCGAGCAGATGATCGGTGAGCGCGACGAAATCCCGTTCGGGATCGCGTCCCTCTCCCGCTTTTTCGGCAAAAAAGAAGTCGATCGTATCGTCCATGCATTCGTTACGCATAAGCTTCGCTTCCGCGTCGTCCGCGACGCGCAGTTTGGCGGGCAAGCCGAGCTCGCCGTAATTGCGCCGCAAAAGAGACAGACAAAAGCTGTGGATCGTTCCGATGCGTGCCGACGGGAGCGCCGTCAGCGCGCGCTGTATGCTTTTGTCGTCCGGAGCTTCCGAGGCGGCGCGACGAAGTTCACGCGTCAGCTTCGCTTTCATGTCCGAGGCTGCCGCACGTGAAAACGTAACGATCAGTATGCGGTCAAGCTCCGTGCCGGATTTCAACCGACGTATAATTCGCTCCGTCAGCGATGCAGTTTTACCTGATCCCGCCGCGGCGCTTACAAGTACGTCCTTGCCGTCGGCTTCGATGGCGGTTAGCTGCGCTTTTGTCCATTCGGGCATATATCAAAAGCTCCTTTCGTCGCTGTTTTACACATGATTTTTCAAGTGCTGTGGAAAACTTTTCGCAGTTTTCGAATTTATTTTACCGTAGTGACGGAAAGGAGGGGATCACCCCTCCTTTTTGAAGTATATAACGGTGCTTTCGGCGTCATGCCAGCCGCGCGTCATGTTAAGACCTGCGTTCATGAGCGTCGAGCCGAAGAAGCGTCTGCCGAAATTGTCAACGTATACGGCATCGGGATCGAGTCCGCGCAGATGCAGGAAATAAACGGGCGCGATGCGCGCGTTTATCGCAACGAAGGTAACGAGCGCCTCCGAGCCGTCCTCGGAAACATACTCCCAGGCAGTCACGTCTTCCGTCGGCGGGATCAAACGATAAAGATCGCCGTTATTTACGATATGACTGTATTTTTTATACATCGAAACCTGCTCGCGAACAAGCTCGCGCTCATGCTCCGTAAGCTTGTTAAGGTCAAGCTCGTAGCCGAATGTTCCCGCAAACGCAACGTTTCCTCTCGTTTCAAACGATGTACGTCTACCTGTTTGATGGTTGGGCGACGCCGAAACGTGACAGCTCATCGTAGACGCGGGATACGCCATCGAGGTTCCGTACTGAATGTTAAGACGCTCGATCGGATCGGTGTCATCGCTCGTCCAATACTGCGGGAAATAGTAAAGCAGCGCGGGATCGTAACGTCCGCCTCCCGACGAACAGCCCTCAAGCAGCACGTTCGGGAAGTCATGCGTCAGGCGTTCGAGGATCGAATAAAGTCCGAGAACGTAGCGGTGACCTACCTCGCCCTGTCTGTCGCTCGGAAGCGACGCGGACGCGACCTCGGTAAGATTGCGGTTGAAGTCCCACTTGATGTATTTGATGTTCGCGCTGTTCAGCGCGGACGCGATGGAATCGTAAATGTAATCGCAAACGTCCTGTCTTGTAAGGTCAAGGACGTACTGATGACGCGCTATCGACGGCTTTCTGCCCTCTGTATGAAGGATCCATTCGGGATGGCGGCGATATAGCTCGGAATCGCGGCTTGCCATTTCGGGCTCAAACCAGATGCCGAAGTCAACGCCCGCCTCGTTAACGCGCGAAACAAGCGACGGAAGTCCGCCCTTGAGCTTTTCCTCGTTTGTGTTCCAATCTCCGAGAGAGGATCTGTCGTCATTTCTCTTACCGAACCAACCGTCATCCATAACGAGCATATCAATGCCGAGCTCGGCAGCGTCCTTCGCGATAGAAACGAGCTTTTCATCGTCAAAGGCAAAGTACGTTGCTTCCCAGTTGTTGACGAGAACGGGACGCGGCGCTCTTGCCCATCTTTGATTTATCAAATGCTCGCGATAGAAGCGATGAAGCGCTCGGCTCATTCCGCCGAGACCCTCTGCGGAATAAACGAGCACCGTTTCGGGCGTGTAAAATTCCTCGCCTGCGTCAAGCTTCCATTCAAAGCCCTCATGATTCAAGCCGCAGATTATTCTCGTCAGACCGAACGCGTCAACCTCTGCCGTTATCGCGTAGTTACCGCTGTAAACGACGTTAAAGCCGTATGCATCTCCGTGCTCCTCGGTCGTTTCGGGAGCCAACAGTGCGGCAAAGGGGTTATGATAATGTCCGGACGCTCCGCGAACGCTCGAAAAGCTTGTGATTCCGTGAGCGAGCTTGTTTCTTTCAACCTTGCGTTCACGACCCCAGCAGCCCCAAAGACCGAGCATATCGAATTCGGGATGCGTAAAGTCAACGCACGCGCTGTACACGCGTTCGAGGAACATCGGCTTATTGGACGCATTTTTAACGGAAACGCGACGTGTGATAACGGGATGCGACTTGAAAACAGTATAGTAAAGCGTGACCTCGGCGCCAGTTATGTCGGTGCCGACAAGCTCAAGCGTTTCAGCCTCATCCTCCGCCGCAAACGCAGACGGCATGCCGGGGATCGGCTTTTTGCCGGCAACTATTTTATGAGATCTATATCTAAAATCGGTGGAATTGTGACCGTTTGCGTCCTTGATCTCAAGCGCTGAGATGCGGTAATCTCCCGTTCCGAAGCAGGGATACTCCATTGCAACGGTATCGGGTGAAAATCTCCAGTCGTCAACGTCTGCGGAAAGCGGCACGCTTGAATCGTGTCCCTCGCGAACGCCGAGATATGAAACGTCGTGATCCGCGATGCGGGCGCCGTAGTAGTAATGAGTCAGATATCCGCCCTTGTCAACGCCGAAAATGTAGGACGATCCAGACGTATCGAGCTTGAAAATCTGTTTTTCTTCGTAAAATGAGATAGAGCTTGTCATATAAAAACCTCGCTTCAATGTGTTCGAGCCGACGAACAAATTTAAGTTTATTTCTTTAATAAATATATCATATCTTCACGCTTCAAGTCAATATATTACGCCATTTTTACCGAGATAAGGCGCAAAAATCCGTCATTATGATTGATTTGGGACAAAAATATAAAAAACCCTATTGCACAACACGAAATAATAGTGTATAATAGACAAGTACGATGTTTATCAACACCGGAATCAATTCAAAAAATTTTAACATCAATCACATATATTTAGGAGAACTAAGATGGCAACCTACAAAACAACAAACATTCGTAACATCGCCTTCCTTGGTCACGGCGGCAGCGGTAAAACTTCTCTCGTTGAAGCAATGCTCTATGTTACCGGTGCCGTAGACAGAATGGGCAAAACAACAGACGGAAACACCGTCAGCGACTATGACCCCGAAGAAATAAAGCGCGGCTATTCTCTTTCCGCTTCCCTCGTTCCCGTTGAAACAAAAGGCACAAAGCTCAACATTATAGACGCCCCCGGCTATCTCGAATTCGTCGGTGAAGTCAAGGAGGCTCTTGCAGCGGCGGACAGCACAGTTATCCTCGTAGACGCAAAGGCAGGCGTCGAGGTCGGTACGGAGCTTTCTTGGGATCATGCAACGGAAGCTGACGTTCCGAGAGCTTTCTTCGTAAACAAGTCCGACGATCCGGAAGCTAACTTCAAAAAGGTTTTCGATCAGCTCCGCGAAATGTTCGGTATCTCCGTTTGCCCTATCCTCGTTCCCGTTACCGGAAATAAGGGTATGTTCGCAGATCTCATCGAGATGAAAGCGTACACGTACGACGCAAAGAAGGGCACGTCAACAGCTTGCGATATCCCCGCTTCCTTCGCTGACGAAGCGGAAGAATACAAAACTATCCTTTACGATTCACTCTCCATGACAAGCGAGGAGCTTATGGAAAAGATCCTCATGGAGGAGCCTATCACTCGTGAGGAAGCGTTCGAGGCTATCCATCAGGGTATCATCGACGAAACGATTACTCCCGTTTATGCCGGCTCAGCCGTCAATCTTTGGGGCGTAACCTCCCTTATCGACGCTCTCATCGGCTCGTTCCCCGCTCCCAAGGAAGTCGCGGGCGATCCTTCCGTATTCGTTTATAAGACAGTTGCCGATTCCTTCGGTAAGCAGTCCTTCTTCCGCGTAACAAGCGGCACACTCAAGCGCGATACAACTCTCCGCAACATTGATACCGATACGGCTGAAAAGTTCTCTCACATCTACACAATGAGAGGCAAGAAGCAGACCGAAGTCGAGGAGCTCTCATGCGGCGATATCGGTATGATCTCCAAGCTTGTCAACACCGGAACAAACAACGTTCTCGCAGTCGGCAAGGCTCCCGAAGTTAAGAAGATCAAGTTTCCCACTCCGTTCCTTTGCCAGGCGATCGTTCCCTCCTCAAAGGGCGACGAGGACAAGATCTCATCCGGTATCACTCGTTTGCTTGAGGAAGACCTCACACTCAAATACGAAAACAATCCCGAAACAAAGCAGATGGTCATCTACGGTATGTCCGATATCCATCTCGATATCGTTGTTTCCAAGCTCAAGAACCGTTACGGCGTTTCCGTCCTTCTCTCCGCTCCCAAGATCGCGTACCGCGAGACTATCAAGGGTCGCGCTTCCGTTGAAGGAAAGCATAAGAAGCAGTCCGGCGGCTCCGGTCAGTACGGTCACGTTAAGATGACATTCAGCCACGGCGACGCCGAGGGTCTTACATTTACGCAGTCCGTTGTCGGCGGTACCGTTCCGAAGAACTTCTACCCCGCAGTTGAAAAGGGACTTCTCGAAGCAATGCAGCACGGCGTTCTCG
>CAZOMK010000048.1:0-11840 GCA_964580615.1 uncultured Lachnospiraceae bacterium
GGAAGTCCACAGATTTACTGTTTCGAGTATGCAGCGGGCGAAGTCCAAAACGCTGTCACGCTCGTCGTTGACAAACGTTCACGGTATTGGCGCCGCAAAAGCGAGCGCGCTTATGTCGCATTTCGGGACGCTGAAAAAACTGCGCGAGGCGTCGCGCGTCGAGATCGCTTCCGTGAACGGAATATCGGAGGCAAACGCAGATGCGGTGTTTGAATTTTTGCATCGCAACGACAATAAATAATAACAGGGAGTAAAGCATGAGAATTATTACAGGTAAAGCAAGAGGAAAAAGACTTATAACGCTTGAGGGCGAAAACACACGTCCGACGGGAGAACGAGTTAAGGAAGCGGTATTTTCGATGATACAGTTCGATATCGAGGGCAGGCGCGTGCTCGATCTGTTCGGCGGTTCGGGACAGCTTGGACTTGAAGCGCTGTCGCGCGGAGCGGAGGCGGCAGTCATTTTGGACGCCGCGCCGGAGGCTGTTGAGGTAATTAAGGCAAATGCCAAATCAACAGGGCTGTTTGACAAATGCAGAATATCGGTGATGGAGTACGAGGCGTTCCTCAAACGTTCCGCGGGAAAGGAAAGCTTTGACATAATTTTTCTCGATCCGCCGTACAAGAGCGGATTTTTGCCCCGCGCGCTTGAGCTGATCGCTCGCGGCGGCATCGCAAACAAAAATGCTGTGATCGTTTGCGAAAGTGCGGACGGCAACGTGTTCGGAAACGATTCGGAGCTTGAAGCAAAGTACGAAGTTATGCATTTGTCTAAGTACAGCAAATCACATATTACGTTGCTTACGCCCGTTTCGGAAGGCTGAAAAGCACCAAAAACAGACTGAAAGCTCCGCGAAGCGCTTTTTTGCGCTTCGCGGAGCTTTGTTTTTTTGATTGATTAACAGTCGAAAAAGGCAAATGCATAAAATCTGCGCTTTTGTGCTATCGCGGAGCAAAACGGCGTAAATTTTCGAAAACGGACGCTTTCTCTTGCCGAAAATGCAAAAATACCGCGCGAAAATGTCGATATATCAAGAAAAAGTCGGAAAATAGTTGCAAGAAAATTTTAATATTGACTTGACTTGCATTGTATTTTAATGTACAATAAATTCAAGGTGGTTGAAAGTGGTGTGAAGTGTCGTAATTTACCCACAAAATCTGCAAACAGCCCGCAAAATCAGTCTTGAAAGGAGTTGAAAGGCAATGTTGAACTTTTTCGGTGAATATGCTCAGGTCATAGACGCCAAGAACCGAGTTTTTATACCGGCGAAATTCCGTGAAGTCCTCGGTGAAAAAATTTATATATTCCAGAATACAGACAAATGTCTTAATGTATACTCCGAGGAAAAGTGGCTTGACTACACGGGCAAGATAAAGAGCCTTCCGTCCAGCAAGGGCGGCATGGTTGCGAGATTCGTATTTTCGAATTCGACGGAAGTGAAATGCGACTCTCAGGGACGAGTTATAATCCCGCAGAATCTTGTAAATTACGCGGCGCTGAAAAAGGACATTTACGTCATCGGCGTCGGTGACCATATTGAAATTTGGGACAAGGAGAGACGCGACGCGGATCAGTCGGAGGAGAACATCGCCGACATCCTTGCGATCATGAGAGAATACGACATCTGATATGGCAAAGCGTCACGGAAAAGAAAAAACATTCGGTGCACCCGACACGGAAAAGAAGCTCGGCGTGCGCGATACTGCTACGGCAAATATAACGGATCAGTCGGGTTTTTCGCATAAGTCGGTGCTGCTTTACGAATGCATCGTGGGGCTTGCGATCAAGCCCGACGGAGTGTATGTTGACGGCACCGCGGGCGGCGGCGGTCATTCATACGAAATCGCATCGCGACTGATAGACGGACGTCTTATTTCGATAGACAGAGACTCCGATGCGATAGCGGCGTGCGAAAAGCGATTGTCTCCTTTCGGAGAGCGCGTCACGCTCGTCCATGATAATTACAGAAATCTCGGTTCGATCATTCAGTCTCTCGGAATCGACGGAGTTGACGGAGTTTTGCTTGATCTCGGAGTCAGCTCGCATCAGATTGACACCGTTGAACGTGGATTTTCATACAGCTCCTCCGAGCCGGCGCCGCTTGATATGCGTATGTCGCGCGACGACGGACTCAGCGCTTACGATGTAGTTAACGGCTACGAGCCGTCGGAGCTGAAGCGGATCCTTTACGAATACGGCGAGGAAAAATTCGCGTCGCGCATCGTTGACAGGATCGTCGAGGCGCGAGAGAAGGCTCCCATCAAAACGACAACGGAGCTTTCCGATATAGTCAGAGCGGCGATACCTTCCGCAACTGTCGAAAAAGGATCGCATCCGGCAAAAAGAACCTTCCAAGCGATACGGATCGAGGTCAACGGAGAACTCGACGGAATCGAGCCTGCGCTCACATCGGCAATAGCTTCACTTAAAAGCGGCGGACGCATAGCTGTCATAACGTTCCATTCACTTGAGGACAGGATCGTTAAGCGTGTGTTTGCGGAAAAGGTCAAGGGCTGTGAATGCCCGCCCGATTTTCCCGTTTGCGTATGCGGGAAGAAGCCTGTATTGAAGCTTGTTAACAAAAAACCGATAATATCCGGCGCGAATGAGCTTTCGGATAATCCGAGAGCGCGAAGCGCAAAGCTCCGCATTGCGGAAAAACTTTAACGAAAAAAATAAATCAACGGGGCAAAGTAAATCTTTGAAAGGAAGCTGAAAAAAGTGACTTACGAACGCGGTAACGGACAACAGAATATGATTCAGGCGACATCTCGCCGTACCGTGACGCCTGCGGCGCGCCACGCTTGTCCCGCGGCGGATTACAACACTTCTCAGCTTGTGACAAAGCTTCGCTCAAGAGGAAGCGCCAACGCGCCTCATCTTCGTGCGCCTTCGTCCGATCTTATGCAGGACGCATATAAAAATATGCCGCAAAAAAATTCGCGTCAGGTTGCAAATGTGCATGAAATGTCCCCCGTGCTTGACAACAAATACAGCCCGTATTCGGACGTAAATGTTACTGCAGTGAAAAAAGCGCAGGCACAGCGCGCAAACGCACAAAAGCAGAATGCACAGCAGAACGTCCGTAACGCTTCTCCGGCTAACGGACGCGCAAAGGCGGCACAGCCGCATGCGTCTGCACCGTCGGATCGCAATCGTCAGCTGCAGGCGTCCACCGTGCAGAGACAGGAGCGCGAACGTAAGGCAGCGCCGACAAGAGTAGTAGGCGTGTCAAGACAGCCCGCACCGCGTGAGGTTAAGTTCCGTCGCCCTGCGCCGAGCGCGCAGCTTGCGGAATCGGGGCCCCGTGAGGTCGCGTTCAAAAGCGTTCCTTTCCCGAAGCTTGTGTTCATGATACTTATGTTCGCTGTTATTGTTTTTCTTATGATACACAGCGTCGTGCAGAATTTTGAATATCAAAACGAGATTGCGGAGCTTCAGACAAAGCTCGACGCGCTCAATAAGCAGGCGGACTCTCTCCGTCTCGATCTTGAAAAGCGAGACGATCTTGCCGAGATCGAAAGACGCGCCGAGGAGATCGGAATGATAAAGAGCAACAGCATCGAGGAAAAATACATAAGCCTCGGAAACAGCGATGTCATTGAAAATTTCGGCACTGATAAGGACGGGTACGGCTCGTTTACAACAATGCTCAGTGCGGTCAGCCGCCGTCTGTCCAAATTCTTCAGCGGACAGTAAGGCATTTGCCGCGGCATAAAGTCCGCGAGCGGTAAATATAATATACAAAGTACATCAAAAGAGTAAGGAGACTTGACATTTTAAGCTCGTTACTCTTTTTGAATGATTGAGATAATTTCGAATCACGTCGAAACCGAAGGGAGCGAGGATGAATAATACAAGCAAAACGATAACGAAAAGAGGCTACTTCGTTCTTGCTGTTTTCATAGTCATGTGGTTGGCGCTTTGCGCTGTGCTTTTTAACATACAGATACTTTCTTATGACGAATATCAAAAAAAGGTGATCAATCAGCTTACAAAGGAAACGGAGGTCACCTCGGAACGCGGAGATATATACGATTCAAACATGAATTTGCTTGCGGCTAACAAAACAGTATGGCTGATCTTTATTTCGCCGCAGGATATAATGGACGCGATGGCGTCGGACTTTTCGATGTATGCGATAGCAACGGAGGAGGGGCACCACAACATCGGCGCGATCGGATATCTCGGCGCGCTTCACGAAGCGTCGGGGCTTTACATATACACGGACGCGGACGGCAATTCGTCGTCATACACGATGGATAAGCTGATAGCAAAGGGACTTTCCGAGATCCTTGATGTCGATTATACAAAGATCATGGATCTTACAAAGAAAAAGAACCGCTATTATGAGGTCGTGAAGAAAAACGTCGAAAAAGAGGAGGCTGACCTCGTTCGTGAGTTTATCGACAAATACGGTCTTGAGGAGCAGATATACCTTTCGGCATCAACAAAACGCTTTTACCCGAACGGAAGTCTTGCCTGTCACGTTGTCGGTTTTGTCAATTCGGACGGCAACGGCGTGTACGGGCTTGAATCCTATTACAATGACGTTTTGAAGGGCAGCTCCGGCTCGTATATAACGGCGACGGACGGAAAGGGCAATGATCTTCCCGACGCATATGAAAGCTACCTGTCCGACAAGGACGGCTTCAATATAGTCACGACTATTGATTCGTACATACAGTATGAGCTCGAAAACGTGCTTGAAGAAACGATGAGAGTCAATGCGGCGGCTAACCGTGTTGCGGGAATTGTTATGGACGTTAACACGGGCGGAGTGCTTGCGATGGCGACAATAGGCGGCTATGACTTGAACGAGCCATACACGCTGACCGAATATTATCAGGCGGCGCTTGACGCAAGCGGCTTCGATCCCGACAGCAACGAGTATAAGGAAGCGTTCAAGAATCAGCTTTACACAATGTGGAACAACAAGGCCGTTACCGAGCTTTACGAGCCGGGATCGACGTTTAAGATCATCACAACGGCAATGTCGCTTGAGCTCGGAGTCGGTAAGCTGTCCGATCATTTTACCTGCAACGGTAAGATCAAGATAGACGGCTACGCGTCACCGATACGCTGTCATAAGCTGTCCGGTCACGGCGATATAGACTTCAAAACGGCGCTTCAGCAGTCCTGTAACCCCGCGTTTGTAACGATAGGAATGCGTATAGGACGCGATAATTTTTATAATTACTTCAAAATGTTCGGCTACGGCGCAAAATCGGGAGTTGACCTGCCGGGCGAGCTCTCTACGATATATCACAGCTATGAGGATTTCTCGAACGTCTCTTTGGCTGTTTATTCCTTCGGTCAGACCTTTAAGGTGACGCCGATCCAGCATTTGTCCGCGATTGCGGCTGTTGCAAACGGAGGCTATCTTGTTACGCCGCATTTGATGGATAAGGTCATTGACGATGACGGCAATGTCATCGACAGCTACGGCACGTCCGAGAAGCGTCAAATTTTGTCCGAGGCGACCTGCAAAACTCTTGCGACGATCCTTGAGGAAGGCGTTTCCGGTAACGGAGGCGCGAAAAATGCGTACGTGGCGGGCTATGCCGTCGCCGCAAAGACAGGTACCTCCCAGAAGCGAGACGAAGCCGATGATTCGCTTCGCGTTGGCTCGTGCGTTGCGTATGCGCCCGCGGATGATCCGCAGGTCGCGGTGCTCATCCTCGTCGATGAGCCGTCGGCGGGAAGCTCCTACGGCTCCGTCGTTGCCGCGCCGTACGTTTCGAAGCTTCTTTCGTACGTTTTGCCGTATCTCGGCTTTGAGCCGCAGTACAAGGAGGGCGAATCAGCGTCTGTTGAGTCCGCAGTTAACGATTACACCGGACTTACTCTTGCGACGACAATTTCGCTTCTCGACAAGAACGGATTTGATTATACTATCGTCGGTGACGGCGATTCCGTTACGGGGCAGTGGCCCTCGTCGGGCACTATCGTTTCCGAGCTCTCCAAAAAGATCGTCATATATACAAACGGCGATGAGCCGGAGGCGACTGTAAAGGTGCCGAACGTTGTCGGAAAGACAGCGGAGGCGGCAAACAGACTCATTATGAATGAGAATTTGAACATCAGAATAGACGGCGCCGCAAACTATACAAGCGGTAGCGGCGCGACAGTTATTTCGCAGTCTCCGGCGGCGGAAACGCTTGTACCCGTGGGAACTGTCATTACGCTTGAATTTATGCATTTGTCCGATACAGATTGATTTAAGGAGGAGACGCCCACGAAGCTTTCGGAGCTTGTGAGGGGGATCTGCGATCCGCCCGTGACGGACGTTGAAATTTCGGATGTGACCGCCGACAGCAGAAAGGCGGGTAAGGGAACCTTGTACGTTGCGACGAGGGGCAGCCGCTTTGACGGAAACGACTTTATTTCGGACGCCGTCTGCCGTGGCTGTGAGGCTGTTGTGACAGATGACGCGAAAGCGGCGTCTCTGCACCGTGCGATTGTGACGGAGAATGCAAAATCGGCACTTTCGCGGCTTTGCGCGAGACTTTACGCACGGCGGTCAAGGTCGAAGATCATCGCCGTTACCGGTACGAACGGCAAAACGACGACCGCCATGGCAACGGCGCATATTTTGCGTGCCGCCGGCTTTAAGACGGCGGTGATAGGTACTCTCGGCGTCGGCTTTTACGGCGACGAGCCTCGGCTTTTCGACGGAATGACGACTCCGATTTCGGAAAAGCTTTATTCCGCTCTCGGAGAGCTGTCGCGCGACGGTGCCGAATACGTGATAATCGAAGCGAGCTCTCAGGGCATTGCTGAAAAGCGGCTCGACGGTTTGGCGGAAACGGGCTGTGCGCTCAAGACAGCTGTTTTTACGAATCTTTCGCCGGAGCATCTTGATTATCACGACGGGATGGATGACTATTTTCGGGTGAAATCGCGGCTTTTTACCGAATTCGGATTTGAAAAAGCGATCGTCAACATCGACGGCGAATACGGGAAAAGACTTGCGAAAGCTGCGACGTGCAGAGTCTTTACTGTCGGTGACGGAGCCGATTATGCGGCGAACAGAGCGCTTTACGGGGAAAACGGAGTTGAATATCTGTTATCGTCCCGACGTTTAAGGCTTGCTGTAAGATGCCCGTTTTGCGGGGCGTATACTGTTGAAAATACGATGCTTGCTGCCGTTGCGTCACTTTCCGAGGGTATCGACCCGATAACGGTGACGGAGGCGGTGGGGACGTTTTGCGGCGTCAGAGGACGCATGGAGAAGCTTAACACCGATCCGCTCGACGCGTCCGTGTACATAGATTTCGCACATACGCCGGAGGCGCTTCGCTCGCTCATCCTTTTCGCGAAAAAGAGTTTTCCGGAAAGAAAAATAAAGATCCTTTTCGGTTGCGGCGGCGACAGAGACAAGGGCAAGCGTGCCGTTATGGGGCGCATCGCGACGGAGCTTGCCGATCACACGGTCATAACTTCCGATAACAGCAGGAGCGAGCAACCGGAGGCTATTATTTCGGATGTTTTGAGCGGCATTGACGAAAATTCGTCATATTCCGTCATACCGAACAGGAAAAATGCGATAGAATATATACTGAAAAGCTCCGAGGCGGGAGATGTTATCCTGCTTGCGGGAAAAGGTCACGAAGATTACGAATACCGAAACGGCGAGAAAACGCATTTTGACGAGCGTGAGATCGTCCGCGAGGTAATTGATAAAATAAACGGATCCTGAAAATATGAAAGGAAAGCGGTGAAAACCGCAACCGCAATGAAAGAAAATTATATCGAGCTTACACTTATGCCGCTTGACGCCGAATCCGTATGCAAGATCACGGACGGCAAGCTTACCAAGGTAAACGGAGGCTACGGCGAAAGAATACAGTACATTACAACAGATTCACGTACGGAACTTGCCTCCGGAATGTTTGTTGCCGTTAAGGGCGAAAATTTCGACGGTAATTCCTTTATCGAGAGCGCGGTGAGAAGCGGAAAGAGACTTGTGCTTTGCGAGCGTGTCGATGAATATCCGGCGGATATGCCCGGAGCAGATCTTGTCATTGTACCCGATTCCGTTATCGCGCTCGGCAAGCTTGCCAAGCATTACATTTACGAAAGCGGAGTTAAAACAGTTGCGGTTACCGGTTCTGTCGGCAAAACAACGACGAAGGAATTCATCTACGCCGTGCTTTCGCAGAAATACAGAACTCAGAAAAACGCGGGAAACAAAAACAACGAAATAGGTCTGCCCGAAACAGCGCTCAGAATCGAGCCAGACACCGAATATGCCATATTCGAATGCGGAATGAGCGGACTCGGCGAGATTGAGTATCTTTCGAAGATCGTGCGTCCCGATATCGGCGTCATAACGAATATCGGATCGTCGCATCTCGAAAAGCTCGGCACGCGTGAAAACATTGCAAAGGCGAAGCTTGAGCTCACGCTCGGTATGTCTACCGACGCGCTCCTCATCATAAACGCCGACGAGCCGCTTCTGACGGAATCGGAGGCTGTTAAAAATCACGGTCGCGTCGTTACGGCATCGCTCAGAAACAGAAATGCCGATTACAGAGCGCTCAACCTCAGAACGACAAAATCGGGCACCGTGTTTGATCTTATTTACAAGAATCGCGTTGCGGCGAACATCGAGATCCCCGTGTTCGGCGCGCACAATGTATATGATGCGCTTTATGCCTTTGCCGTCGGTATTGAAGCCGGCATGACGGAAGCGGATATACGTCTCGGACTTATGGCGTACAAGGGCGCCGATATGCGTCAGAAGATATACGATATCGGCGGACTTACCGTTATCGAGGACTGCTACAATGCAAGTCCCGAATCCATGAGAGCCTCGATCGACGTGCTCGTGTCGCTTGCAAAGTCCAAGGGAGGACGCGCGACAGCGCTTCTCGGTGACATGAAGGAGCTCGGCGACTACACGGTGTTTATGCATCAGCAGATCGGAGTTTACGCGGCTAAGGCAGGAGTAAAGGTGCTTTACACGTACGGCAAATTGGCGGAAAATATTGCAGAGTCTGCCGTTACAAACGGCGTCAGAGCGCAAAATGTTTATGTTAATCTCGATTCGGACGCCCCCAACGTTACGGGTGATATGATCTTGTCTGCTGCAAAGCGCGGAGATATCCTTTTGGTCAAGGCATCAAGAGCGGTGGCGGCGGAAAAGGTCATCGAATATCTCAAGAAAAAGCTCGGATAATTAAACGACGTTCAATAACCGAAAGGAAGACTGACTTAAAATGGACAAATATATTATTATAACGGCGGCGGTAAGCGGCATTGTCACGTTTGTTTTGACATTTCTTTTGTCACGTATCATTATTCCGATACTGAAAAGCAAAAAGATGGGGCAAAAGATCCTTGACATCGGTCCGCGTTGGCACAAATCTAAGGAGGGCACGCCTACAATGGGCGGCATTGCGTTTATTTTTGCGATGACGGTCGCGATGATAGGCGCGATAACGGTGCTGACGATCAAGACGGGAAGCGTACCCGTGATGCTTACGGCTACGTTCGTATACGCGCTCTCGTGCGCGTTTATCGGCTGTATAGACGACTCGGCGAAGCTTCGCAAAAAGCAAAACGAGGGCTTGACCGCAATTCAGAAGCTTGTGCTTCAGGTCGTTACCGCATCCGCGTACACTGCGGCGCTCGTCTATTTCGATTGCATAGGCGATTCGCTGTACATTCCGTATTTCGATGTTTGGATAGAGGATCTCGGCATCGTTTACTATGCTTTTGTTGTGTTTATGCTTGTCGGAGTGGATAACGCGGTAAACCTGGGAGACGGAATCGACGGACTTGCTTCGTCCGAGGTCGGCGTTATCGGTCTGTTCTTCGTTGTTGCGGCGTTTGTGAAGTACGGCGAGATCACGTACATATCGTCGGAGCTTGGTGTGCTCGGCGCTTGCATGATAGGTGCCGCCGCCGGCTTCCTCATTTACAATTTCCATCCGGCAAGAGTTTTTATGGGCGATACAGGCTCGCTTTTCTTCGGTGCGCTTGTTATGGGCGGCGCGCTCATGCTCGATAATCCGCTTATTGTTGTGATCTACGCGTTCATGTTCATACTTGAGGCTGTTTCCGTTATGATACAGGTCGGCTATTTTAAGTTGACTCACGGAAAGCGCTTCTTCAAAATGGCGCCGATTCATCATCATTTCGAAAAATGCGGCTGGAGCGAAAATAAGGTCGTTGCTGTGTTTGCATCCGCAACGGCGATATTCTCACTACTCGCTTATTTCGGACTTTATTCCATACTGTAATTTTAATTTTTCAGCACATCGCCGTCGAAGGGAGGAGTTGACACATGAATCGCAGTGAAGGTAATGTCGTTAACGGCAAAACGGAAGGCGGCAGGCTTGTTAAAAGAGAAAACGAGCAGCTTCCCTCCGTCCGTGAAGAAATTGCGGAAAGACGTAAAAAAACGGAATACGAGCGTATCAAGACCTCTCCGGACAGAATTCTGATCGTTATCATTTTCATGCTTGTCTGCATGGGCTCGCTGATGGTGTTTTCCGCCAGCTATCCGTATGCGATCAGTCAAAACAAGGGAAGCTATTATTATCTGAAGCGTCAGATCGTTTTTGCGGCGCTCGGCTTTGTGACGATGACGGTCGCCTCCAAGATCCCGTACGATTTTTATAAAAAGGCGGCGTGGTATGCCTATGCGTTCGCTGCTGTACTGCTTGTGCTCGTGCTTGTCATGGGTGTCAGCGAGGGCGAGGCCCAGAGATGGCTCGTGATACCCGGAACGGGAATATCGCTTCAGCCGTCCGAGGTTATGAAGGTCGCGATCATACTTGTTATGGCGAGGTATGTCAGCATAAATGCCGAATATATGATGCAGAAAACATCGGGAAAGCTGCAATTTTTGTACGGAACGTTGTATCCGACGTTCATTTTGTTCCCGACCTGCGCGCTCGTTTTGCTTGAAAAGCATCTTTCTGGCACGGCGATCATCTTCATGATCGGCTGTATCATCCTCTTTATCGGCGGATCGAATCTTTTCATGCTTATCGGAACATATCTGCCGATGGGGCTTATCGGAGGCGGACTTTTCCTCTACATGAATCCGTATGCATGGAAGCGAGTTTTGACCTTCTTTAACGAAAACGCAAACGCGCTTGACGAGGATTGGCAGACGACGCAGGGGCTTCTTGCCATCGGCTCGGGCGGTCTTTTCGGGCTGGGGCTCGGAGAGAGCAGACAAAAATACGGCTACGTCTCTCAGCCGCAGAATGACTTTATTTTTACGATACTTTGCGAGGAGCTTGGCTTCATAGGCGCCGTTTTCGTTATTATTTTGTTCGTTTTGCTTTTGTGGCGCGGCTTTACCGTTGCAAGACGTGCGCCCGATGTCTTTTCGTCGCTTGTCGCTTACGGAATAATGAGCCATGTGACGATACAGGCGGTGCTCAACATTATGGTCGTGACGGATTCGTTTTTTAATACGGGCGTGTCGTTGCCGTTCTTTTCATACGGAGGCTCGTCGTTGGTCATGCTGATGACGGAGATGGGAATAGTGCTTTCAATATCGCGTCATTCGCGGCAGAGAAAGGCTTAGTGTTCGGCGTTGCCGGATCTGATTTTGAAGGAGATAACAAATGCGAGTTTTAATGACGGGCGGCGGTACGAGCGGCCATGTTAACCCCGCTATTGCGATAGCGGAATCAATAAAATTGAATTTTCCCGGCTCGGAGATAGCTTTTGTAGGCACTCCGCGCGGAATCGAAAACAAGACAGTGCCTGCGGCGGGATATAAGCTGTACCATGTTGACGTCAGAGGTATCAGACGCTCGCTGTCGCCTGCGAATATACGCGCGGCATACCTTGCGGCGACGTCCCCGTACCG
>CAZOMK010000049.1:0-11645 GCA_964580615.1 uncultured Lachnospiraceae bacterium
CTTCAGAGCATCTCCGAGCTCATCAACGTTCCCGGTCTTATCAACCTCGACTTTGCCGACGTGTCTGCTGTTATGCTTGACGCAGGCTTCGCTCACATGGGCGTAGGCGAAGGCAACGGTAAGGACAGAGCCGAAATCGCTGCGAAGGCGGCTATTTCTTCTCCGCTTCTCGAAACCTCCATTTCCGGCGCAACGGGTATTCTCGTAAGCATCTCCGGTTCGCCCGATATGGGACTTGACGAAGTCATTCAGGCTTCCTCGATGGTTTCCGACGAAGCTCATCCCGACGCTAACATCATTTGGGGCGCTAACATCGATCCCTCTCTTGAGGATAAGATGAAGGTTACCATCATCGCAACAGGCTTCGCAAAGAAAGAGGACGATCCCCGCGTTCAGCGTCATGTAGCACCTGCGCCTGAGGCTAAGCCGAAGCAGGAGGCTCCCGTTAAAAAGGCTGAGCCGGCGACAGAGCCCGCGCCCGTAAAGGACGACGGAGAAGATCTTTTCGCGGACGATAACATTTACGGAACCGAGCAGCCGAGGAAAACGCCCGTAACGGAGACATCCGCCGACACGTACGAGGTAGGTGAAGCGGACGAAAATTTCTCCGACGACGATTTCGACGATCTTATGAGCATTCTCAAAAAGACAAGAAACAACAATAACGGCGGCAGAAGATTCTAAAGTCGAAAAAAGCACCCGAAAACGGGTGCTTTTTTTATTTCGTATATTCGCTTTTGAGGATTGAAAGAAATGCTATATCGAGAAATTCACCTGTGTTTGGCGAACGGAAAAATTCACGCTTTACGCCTTCAAGCGTGAAGCCGCATTTTTCAGCTACTTTGCCCGATGCGGGATTTTTTGTCGCATGACCGATCTCGATCCTGTTTACGTTGACTTCTTCAAACAGGAATTTGACAACGGCACCTACCGCTTCGGTCATGTAACCGTTGCCCCAATAATCATATCCGGAGCAGTAACCGAGTCCGGCATATTCGCTTTTGTCATCGATCTTAACGGCAGAGATGCTTCCTATCAGAATTCCGTTACGGGTGATGCACCAATTATAATAATCGCTCTTTTCATATCGTTCGCACCATAAAGCGATAAGTTGACGTGTTAATTCGACCGATCCGTGGGGCGTTCATGTCATGTATTTTGTTATGCGACAGTCATTTGCCCAATTTGCAAACATTGTGTCGGCGTCATCCGGTGAGAAGCGACGCAGAACAAGACGATCTGTTTTGATTGTTACGGTGCCTTTGTGGGACAGCATAAATTCTCCTTAATTTTGATCGGATTTTGAAATCTTGCCGAAAATGAGACAAAGAAGCATGACGACGGGGAAGATGACGGCGGCAAGGATTCCGCGGCTCAAATTGTCGCCGCAAATTCCGGAAACAAAGCCGACAAGCGACGGGCCGACGGAGCAGCCGAGGTCACCCGCGAGGGCGAGCAGGGCGAACATTGCTGTGCCGCCACGTCTGAGGACGAGGGAAGCACGGCTGAACGAGCCGGGCCACATTATTCCGACTGTAAGTCCGGTGAGAGCGCAACCGACGAGCGACAAAAACGCGGACGAAGGAAGCGACGCGAGCAGATATGCTCCTACGCAGGCGGCGGCGCTGACCGTCATAAACGAGTCAAGATTGATTTTGTCGCCGTATTTGCCGTAAAAAGTGCGCGAAATGCCCATCATTACGGCGAAGGTGAGCGGCCCTGCGAGGTCACCGACTGTTTTGGATACGCCGAGTCCGAGCTCCGCAAACGCGGATGCCCACTGACTTACAGCCTGCTCGGACGCTCCAGCGCAAAGCATCATTATCATAAGGATCCAAAAGATGCGAGACTTGAAAAGCTCGGTGACGGACATTCCCGTTTCGCCGTCGTCGATCAGATTTGCGATCGGCACGAAGGAAAAGAGAAAAATGTTGAATATCGGGACGAGCGCCCATATATACGCGAGGATGTGCCAATTTTCGATGCCGACTGCCTTGAAAAACAGCGTTGACAAGAGAACGACGCCGACGTGCCCCCAACAGTAAAACGAATGGAGCAGACTCATTGTCTTTTCTTTGTTGTCCGATGGGCAGCTTTCGACGATGGGGCTGACGAGCACCTCAAGCACGCCGCCTCCGATCGCGTAAATGATGACGGAGACGAGAATGCCCGAAAACGGCGTCGGCATTATATCGGGGAGAAAGGTGAGTCCGAGAATTCCCGCCGCGGAAAAAATGTGCGCCGTTATCATTGCGCGTCTGTATCCGATCATGTCGATGAGCTTGACGGAAAGAAGATCGACGGAGAGCTGTACCGCGAAGTTGATCGTTACGAGCACGGTGATCTCGGAGAGCGGGATCCCGTAGGTGCTTCTGAAGGTGATAAAGAGCAGGGGAATGAAGTTATTGATTATCGCCTGCACGATGTAGGCAAGGAAGCAGGAGAAAATCGTTGTTTTGTACGTGAATTTCATTTTTACTCCTCTGCGAGCGTGCCGTATGCGATGCCGTCTTTTACGTCGGTGAAGCGAACCTTGCGGATCTCTCCGGGGGTGACTCCCGAAACGGGCGTTCTGACCTCGATAAAGTTTGAGGCGTGACCGGAATGCAGACCGTTTATGTCGGATTCGAAAAGTACGTCACATTCGGGTGTGCGCGCGACGAAATCACGGATGACGTCGTCTTTTATGCTTTCGGAAAGTGCTATAAGTCTTGACGAACGCTCGTGCTTGACTGCTTCGGGAACCTGATCCGGCATGGTTGCGGCAGGCGTTCCGCGACGCTTCGAATATTGGAAGACGTGCATATCGAGGAAGCGAGCGCGACGGACAAAGTCAAGCGTTTCTTCAAAGTCAGCGTCTGTCTCTCCGGGGAATCCGACGATGACGTCCGTTGTAAACATGACGTCGGGGATTGCGGCGCGCAGTGCTTCGAGCTTTTGCATCGCAGCTTCCGCCGTGTACTTTCGGCGCATTGCACCTAGCGTTCGTGTGCATCCGCTTTGGAGCGACAGATGGAAATGGGGCACAGCTTTCGGCGTTTGCGCGAGTGTTTCTATAAATTCGGGACGCATGACAGTCGGCTCAAGTGAGCCCATTCTGATCCTGTCGATGCCGTCTATTTCGGAGAGAGCTTTGATGAGCCCTGCCAAGGTCTCCTTTGTGTCACGACCGAACGCCGCCGTCTCAATGCCGGTGAGCACGATCTCTCTGCATCCGGACGCAACGAGATCGGCTGCTTCGTCGCAAATATCGGATATGCTTCGCGAACGAACGCGTCCGCGGACGGAGGGAATGATGCAGTACGCGCATTTGCCGTCACAGCCGTCGCAGATCTTGATGTATGCACGTGTGCGCGGAGCGTGCGTTATGCTCATCTTTTCAATTTCGGTTTCGTCAAAAATATTGCCGTCCGTAAGAATCTCAGGGGTGGCGGGCCTGCCGTTTTTGACTGTCAAAAATGCGGCGTCTGCGGCGAAAAGCTTGTTTTTGTTGCCGATGACGTATGCGACACCCTCTATTTTCGCGGCGGCGGTGGGATCGTTTTCCGCAAAGCAGCCGGCAACGATAACGGACGCGTTGATGTTGCCTTTTCTTGCCCGACGGATCGCCTGACGGCTTTTTCTGTCCGCTTCAGCCGTAACGGTGCAGGAATTGATTATGTAAATGTCGCAAGGCTCGGACGGATCAAGCACGTCAAATCCGAGCGAGGTCAGACGTTCCGAGACAGCCTCGCTTTCGTATTGATTTACCTTGCATCCGAGGGTAATTATTGCGGCGGTGGGTTTGTTCATCTTCATTTTATCCTTTTTTTTTGAAAAAATCAAAGTAATTATATCATTTTATCGGGCGATTGCAATAGAGAGACATTATTTTCTACGTTTATTTTCGTTTTTGCGTTCGAATATTAACTATATGAATAAAACGATAAAATACAAAACTCATCCTATATATAAAGCATTAATGTGGCTGATGCTGATTTTGACTGTTTCGGCGCTTTTTTTCGCTTGGGTTGTTTTTGCCGCCGCCGAGATGAAGGAGAAAGAATGCAAAAAAATGATTTCGGAATGCAAATACGAGGCGTATTTGTCATTTTGCGAAAAGCTGTCCGAGCTTTCGGAGGCGGAAGGAGCTGCGGCGGAGGTGTCGCGGAGCGCGGGTGAAGCACTCGGCAGGTACGTGATGCTTTCGGGACTTAAAATTGATTCGGATGCGCTGATGGGACGGCTTTTGTCTGCTCGGATCGAAGGCGACGAGGCGGCGGAGCTGCTTACTTTGATTGAGGCTTCAAATGACAGCGACGAGGCGATAAGGGCTGTTATCGAAGCTGTTGATGGAGGTGGGGATGGAGGGACACCGTCACGCGAGCGCAAAATTGACGGATGGAATTGGCTTTCGTCGCAGCCGGAGGTTAAGGAGAGCTATGCGAAAAAGCTCGCGGAGCGATTTATAGGCGGCGGAGGCAATGTACAGGCGGCGGAGAGTCATGCGTTCCCGCCCGTTTATGCATACGTGAACGGAAACGCCTGCGCGGAGATAACTCGAATGGGCGGCAGGCTTATTCGCGTTTGCAAGCTTCCCGTCGGCAGTGCGGCGAGACGCGGACGTCTCGAATGCGTTGCGTCTGCGGAGCGTTTTTTGCGTGATGCGGGGATAAGCGGAGCGGATCTTGTGTCGTGCTGTGAGGAGGCTGACGGTGTTGATTGCCGCTTTTCGGCGGGGCCGGCGGGCGATGCAAACGTGACTGTCAAGGTCGCGTTTTGCGGTGCGACTGTCGTTTATTTTGACGCATACGAATATTACAGATGGCGTCAATAGGGCGTTTGAGTGGCGAAAAAGTAACGAAAAAAGCCTGAAATTGCGAGCTTTGTGGCGCAAAATCCGTGTTTTTTGCTTAAAAACCTTGCATTATTAAAGTTATGGTGTTATAATCCGAGGGTACAATGGATAAGTGTATGCTGCCCATTTGCAGTGTACAAGTAATGAAAGAAAGGCGGAACATTACCGTGAGAGAACATTACAACGAGCATAAGAATAAGAAATTTTATATCACTACCGCGATAGCGTATGCGTCGCGCAAGCCCCATTTCGGCAACACCTACGAGGTCATTATGACGGACGCGATCGCGCGCTTCCGTCGTCAGATCGGCGAGAAGGTGTTCTTCTGCACCGGCACCGACGAGCACGGCGAGAAGATCGAAAATCTCGCAAAGGAAGCGGGCATCACTCCCAAGGAGCACGTTGACAAGGTTGCATCCGAGGTCAAGGCAATCTGGGATCTGATGAATACGAGCTACGATTATTTTATTCGCACGACGGATAAAAATCATGAAGAAGCCGTTCAGCACATCTTCCGCAGAATGTACGAAAAGGGCGACATATATAAGGGTCATTACGAAGGCTGGTACTGCGTCCCATGCGAAAGCTTTTTCACAGACACGCAGGTCGTCGAAGGCAAATGCCCCGATTGCGGCAGACCTGTTGAAAAAAAGATAGAGGAAGCGTACTTCTTCCGTATGAGCAAGTATGCTCCCGCGCTCATGAAGCATATCGAGGAGCATCCCGACTTTATCGAGCCTGAGGGAAGAAAGAAGGAAATGGTCAACAATTTCCTCGTTCCCGGACTTCAGGATCTTTGCGTTTCACGTTCGTCCTTCAAATGGGGCATCCCCGTTACGTTTGACGACAATCACGTCACCTACGTTTGGCTTGACGCCCTTTCTAACTACATCACTGCTCTCGGCTATGATCCCGACAACGAGGAGCAGCCGGAAGCGTTCCGTGAGCTTTGGCCCGCAAACGTTCATGTCATAGGCAAGGATATCCTTCGCTTCCACACGATTTATTGGCCGATATTCCTCATGTCCATGGGACTGCCGCTCCCCGAAAAGGTGTTCGGTCATCCTTGGTTCAATTTCGGCGCGGACAAGATGTCAAAATCAAAGGGCAACATCATTTATGCGGACGATATGGCTGAAAAGATCGGCGTTGACGGTGTCAGATATTACGCGCTTTCCGAGATGCCGTACGCTTCCGATGGAAGCATTACATGGGAATCTGTCGTTAACAGATACAACACAGACCTTGCAAACAATTTGGGCAATCTTGTTCAGCGCACGCTTTCGATGGCGAAAAAGTATTTTGACGGCATCGTTCCCGTACCCGGTGAGGAGACGGAGCTTGACCGCGAGCTGAAGGCGGCGTTTGCGACGGCGGTTGATGAGGTCTACGAAAATATGCTTGCATACCGCATTGCGGATGCGGCTGAGGCTGTATTTACTGCGCTTCGCCGCGCAAACAAATACATCGACGAGACGACGCCGTGGTCGCTTGCAAAGGGCGGCGAGGCTGAACTTGCACGTCTCGGAACAGTCATTTACAATCTCCTTGAGGCTATACGCATTGCGGCTGTTCTGCTTGTACCGTTCGTACCGCAGACAGCGGAGGATATTTTGACTCAGCTCGGCACTGACGAGCGCGATTACGATACGCTCGAAAGCTTCGGCGCGCTCAAATCCGGCGTTCCGACGGGAGATCCCAAGGCGCTTTTTGCGCGCATCGACGAGGCGAAATTCATTGCCGAGATCGAGGCTGAACGCGAGGCTCGCGTAAAGGCTGCCGAGGCGGAAGCGAAAAAGACGGAGCGTCCCGAGGGCGTTGCTCAGATCGGCATCGACGATTTCATGAAGGTGGAGCTCAGAACGGCTCAGATTCTCGAATGCGAAAAGGTGCCGAAGGCGAAAAAGCTGCTTAAATTGAAGGTCGATCTCGGCTACGAGACTCGCACCGTTGTTTCCGGCATTGCAAAATGGTATCAGCCGGAGGCGCTTGTCGGAAAAAAGATAATTGTCGTTGCGAATCTTGCGCCCGCAAAGCTTTGCGGAATAGAAAGCAACGGTATGATACTTGCGTCCGGTGAGGATGAGATCAGAGTTGTGTTCCTTGCGGAGGACACTCCGCTCGGAGAGCGCGTCAGATAATGGTACTTTTTGATTCTCATGCACATTACGATGACGGAAGATTCGAATCCGAATTCTGCGGCGGAGCACTCGGAGCGCTGCGTGCGGCGCGCGAAGCGGGAGTTTTGTACGTTGTGAATTCGGGCGCGTGCTTGCGTACATCGAAAAACAGCATTTCGTTGGCGGAGCTTTCCGCGACGGACGATACATTGCCCGAAATCTACGTTTCCGCCGGAATTCATCCGACGGAGACGGGATCTTATGAGAGTCTCGATTCCGCGCTCGCGGAGCTTGAGGTCATGCTGTCGCATCCGAGATGCGTCGCTGTCGGCGAGATCGGACTTGACTACCATTACCCCGAAACGGATCGCGAAGCTCAGTTCGAGCTTTTTGAAGCGCAGCTTGAGCTTGCGCGAAAGCTCGGCTTGCCCGTTGTGATCCATTCGCGCGACGCGTGCGGGGACACATTTGACATATTAAAGAAGCATTCCGGCGAAAAGATCATGCTTCACTGCTATTCCGGCAGTGCGGAGATGGCGCGTCAGTATGCGGAGATGGGATTTTCGTTTTCGTTCGGCGGAGTTTTGACCTTCAAAAATTCCGTCAAGCCGAAGGAGTCCGTTGCTGCGGTCCCGCGTGACAGAATCTTGCTTGAGACGGACTGTCCCTATCTTGCGCCCGTGCCCCACAGAGGAAAGCTTAATTATTCCGCGTACATGACGCATACTGCAGAGGCGATAGGATCGCTTATCGGTATGACTGCGGATGAGGTCGGAGAACTCACTTTTGCGAATGCAAAGGCGTTCTTCGACATAAAATGACTTGGAAAGGAGAAAAGAGAGGATGCAAATGAGACCTAAATCAAACGAGAGCGTGTTGAGCGGAAGCGTACTTCTTTCGGCGGCGCTTATAATCGCCGTTATTATGGTGGCGGTCTATTTTGTCGGCGCGCAGTTCCGCGACGATGAGACTGAGCCGGACGAAAGCCCCTCGAATTTCTCCGATAACGTCAGCGAAGGCGTTGACATTGATCATGGATCGGTAGACAAGACGGAGGATCCGGAGCCGGACAGCGAGGCCGACACCGATCAGCCCGGTTTCGACGTCTCGGATTCTGAATCCGAATCGGAATTCGATTCGGAGAGCGAAACCGAAACGGAAACGGAGACAGAAACAGAAACAGAAACTGAGACGGATCCGCCGGAAACGACGACCAAGCCTCCGGAGACAACTACGAAGCCTCCGGAAACGACAACTAAACCGCCCGAAACAACGACAAAGCCGCCAGAAACAACGACTACGGCAAAGCCGGAGCCGGAACCCGAACCGGAACCGACGGAAAATTTGCCTGTTTACGTTGACGGCGAGCTTGTAACATCATTTGAAGCAACATACATAGGCGGAATCGCTTACGTGCCCGTGTGCGCGTTTGCGTCCGCGGTCGATTCCAACGAACATTCCGTCAGTGACAACGGCGACACGGCGAAGGTCAAGGCGGACGGAATATCTGTTTCCGCGTCTGTCAAGGATCCCTACATAACGGCGAACGGAAGGATCATACCGTTTGCGAAGTCGGGAAAGCCGAAGGCGACTGTGGTTGTCGACGGCGGTAAGGTGACGGCGCCGATAGCTGCGCTTGCAAAGGCGTTTATTTGCACTGTCAGCGAAAAGGACGACGGAATATATATTTCAAGCTCGGATGGCTACATCAAGAGCGCAGACGATTTTTACGATTCGGAGAGTCTTTATCTTATCTCTCACGTTGTTTACCTTGAAGCGGGCAACGAGTCCTTTAACGGAAAGCTTGCCGTTGCGAGCGTTATTATGAACAGAGTGAACAGCGCGGAATTCCCGGACACTGTGCACGGGGTATTGTATCAGGAAAATCAGTTTACCGTCGTTGATTCGTCGAGGTTTGACGAAGAACCGAACGCTGACAGCGTGATTGCGGCGAAGATGGTACTTGAAGGGTATACATACGACAAGCGAATTATGTTCTTTAATTCAACCGGAACCGGTTGGCCTGCCGAAAACAGAAATTTCATGTATAAACTCGGCGGTCACTATTTTTACGATTAAAATGAAAAAGCCTGCTTCGATGAAGCAGGCTTTTTTGTAAGCTTTGTTTGATTTGTCAAATTGTTTGTAACAAATGCCGATTTTTTCAAAAATGCGTTGACATACTCTTTTTGCGATGATATCCTAAATATAGGAACGCGGGGACTTTTCTTCGTTCTGAAATATTAAAAACAAGGAGTAAGCGTATGAAAAATAAACTGTGCTTGATTTTGGCTGTGCTTTTTTTGACTGCTTTGCCTGCGTGCTCCGAAAAAGAGCCGAGCGAGGACTCGACCGACGATACAGTAGACGTGAGCGAATCGCTTGACGAAAGCAAAGCCGAGCCGGATAGCGAAAAAGAAACGGAAACGGAGACGGACACCGAAACAGATGCCGCCGAGCCTGACCAAAAGGTTGACACATCGTATAAAATAGTCAATGACGATAATGCCAAATATCGTGTTTACAGCGATCACGTCGAGCTTGCTCAGATCAAAAATCAAACCGAATACGTTATACCCGATACTTATAAGGGCTTGAAGCTGACAACTATTGCCGACAACGCTTTGGATGCAATCGAAGATAAAGCTAATTTCAGATTGTTCGGAGACGGAGATTCATTTGCAAGAGACTATGCGATTGAGCACGGATGCATTTTTATCGAATGGTACGACGGAAGCTTTCCGGATCATTATTATCCGTACAATGGTGACGAATCCGTGTGGGGTGAAAACGACGCGGACGATGATTCGTTTTTATATGCCGTTGACGATGATAAGCTTATAACCGATCTTGTTGACGGATATCTTTCGAATGGCAAAGGGGACGGAGAGCTGATGAAAGCTGTTATGTACCGTGTTGCTTGTGCTTCGAATTTTTCGAACGAATATTCCGATCTGCTTCCGGAATGTTATGTTCGTACATATACTTCGTCCGTTGTTGACGATTACGATAAGTATTATATTTATACGAAGGAATGCGGAAGCGCGCCGTATTATGTAATGGTGAGATACGGAAAGCTGAACAGCTACGAAAAGATATCCGATTATTTGAAACGGATTTATGAGCCTTATGTTTGGTCAAGAACATTCAGCAACGATTTTGTTGACATAGCCGGATATGCTTTCCAAGAGGTGTGCGGCGGAGGTGTTGACGGAGCATATTCGGACGCACGTTACGACATGATCGTATATAAGGGGGCGATTTATTTAACGTCGTCACATTCAAATGTTATTCGACCTGAGGAGGGCGAGCTCTACAGGTCTGCGGAGCTTATTTTGAGTGACGGAAAATGGAAGTTCTTGAACTTGTACTCTGCAAACGGCTTTGAAATATACGACTACAAAACGTATATACCAGAATGATAATATAAAGCATCCCCATTGCTTGCAGCAACGGGGATGCTTTTTGGCTTTATTTTCTTGGAATCAAAGATGATTGATTTTATTCGAATTCAGAGCGGAGTACGAGCGTTTCGGGCAAATCGAAAATTGCGTCTTTCAAAAATAATGGGTAGAAATATTCGTTTTTCAGCGAATGAATGTCGAGCCATTCGAAATCGTGTATGTGATGGCGTTCGTGCAGTGTGAATTTATCGCCGCGGTTGAGCAGATCGGTTCCTGAAACGTCGATCAGAAAGTAAAGGCAAAGCTCATGGACTTTTTGACCGTTCACGTCTTCTGTAAAAAAGCTTTGGTTGAGCCAAAGCGGACGGATTATTTTCGCATCGATCAGAAGTTCTTCCTTGAGTTCGCGTAAAACAGCCGTTTCAGCAGTTTCGTAAAGTGAGACTCTGCCGCCGGGAAGATAATAATACGGCGAACGCTCGTCATGCATGGCGAGGATCTTGTTTTCGCGGAGAATGATTGCGGCAACGCGGTAATTGAAAACGCCCTCCGCCGTCTTAAAGGTGGTATCCATATTGCATCCTTTGCTTTTTTGATTTTAATGATGAAAAAATAAAGGACATACTGTGAGTGAGTATGTCCTTATTGCGATTTAACTTATGCGAGCTTGGAGAGCGCCTTGGTGAACTGGCTCTTTTTGCGAGCAGCGGCATTCTTGTGAATGATACCCTTAGCTACACCCTGGTCGATCTTCTTAACTGTTTCGCGGTAGATAGCGGAAGCAGCTTCCTTGTTGCCTTCTTCGAGAGCAACATTGTACTTGCGGATGGAAGTGTGGAGAGCCGACTTGAACATTCTGTTCTGAAGGTTCTTCTTCTCGCTTACGCGAACGCGCTTTTTCGCGGACTTAATGTTAGGCATTGTCTGTTCCTCCTATAAATATTTGTGTTTTGATATTCTGCAGATGAACTGCCGACGCCTGAGAGGGTGCGTCGAGCGCATTCTCGCTTCACAATGATATATAATACCACGGTATTCGGAAAATATCAATACCCAAATCGAAAAAAACAAAATATTTTTTATGAAAAGAATGAAAGCGAGCAAAATTTACAGAATGTTAACAAGTAAAAAGACTGTAAACATTCAAAATACAAATTGTAAATTGACGTCAAAAAACGCTTGATATATATAATAATTATTGGTCATCCCTTGACATTTGCAAAGACGGGTGATAAAATAATACACTGTATCGTTTTGTGCTTATATAATATTATAATTATATAT
>CAZOMK010000050.1:0-11612 GCA_964580615.1 uncultured Lachnospiraceae bacterium
ACCGCACGGTGTCCTGCTCGTAGGCCCTCCCGGTACAGGTAAGACCTTGCTCGCAAAGGCAGTTGCGGGAGAAGCGGGCGTCCCCTTCTTCTCTATCTCCGGCTCCGACTTTGTCGAAATGTACGTCGGTGTCGGTGCGTCCCGTGTGCGTGACCTTTTTGAAACGGCAAAGAAAAATCCCGCAAGTATTATATTTATCGACGAGATCGACGCTGTCGGACGTCACAGAGGCGCAGGTCTCGGCGGCGGACACGACGAAAGAGAGCAGACGCTCAACCAGCTCCTCGTTGAGATGGACGGCTTCGGCTCGAACGACGGCGTTATCGTTATAGCGGCAACAAACCGCCCCGATATTCTTGACCCCGCACTTCTCCGTCCGGGCAGATTCGACCGCGAGATCACTGTGAATTACCCCGACGTCAAGGGCAGAGAGGCTATCCTCAAGGTTCACGGTCGCGGTAAGCCCTTCGAGGCTGACGTAAGCTTTGAAACGATTGCAAAAACAACAGTCGGCTTCACGGGAGCCGATCTCGAAAATCTCCTTAACGAAGCGGCGTTGCTTGCCGCAAGAAAGGGCAAGACTCTTATCGGTATGTCCGATATGGAGGAAGCAATGATCAAGGTCATTGTCGGCCCCGCAAAGCATTCGAAGGTCATTTCCGAAAAGGAAAAACGCCTGACGGCTTATCACGAGGCGGGTCACGCCATCGTTACAAAGTTCGTTCAGTCCGAAACGCCCGTACATCAGATCTCGATCGTCCCCGCAGGTCGTGCCGGCGGTTATACGCTCTCGCTTCCCAAGGATGACAGATCGTATATGTCCAAAAACGAGATGAAGTCAGAGATCGTGACGCTTCTCGGCGGCAGAGTAGCCGAAGCGCTTATTCTTGACGATATATCGACAGGCGCTTCAAACGATATCCAGCGCGCAACGTCAATCGCGAGAGATATGGTTACCAAGTACGGTATGACGGAGTCCCTCGGCCCGATCGTGTACGGCAGCGAGCACGGCAGCGACGAGGTGTTCCTCGGCAGAGATTTCTCGTCTGCGAGAAATTATTCCGAAAAAACAGCGTATAAGATCGACGTTGAGATCAAAAACATCGTCGAGACAGCGTATGCGGAGGCACAGCGTATACTGTCCGAAAACAAGGATAAGCTGCACTTTGTCGCAGGCTATCTCATCGAGCATGAGATCATGGACGCAGAGCAGTTTGAGCTTGCAATGACGGGCGAAAACGTCACCTACGAGGAGCTTGACGCGCTTGTGGCGGACAAGAAGAAAAAGAGCGAGGAAGAAAACGAAGCGCGCCGTAAGTATTTGGCAGAGCTTGAGCGCAAGGAGCGCGAGCGTCATGCCGAGGAGGAGCGCAGATATCGCGAGCAGGCGGCACGTCACGGTGCAAACAACGGTGACGGCTTCCCTCCTGAGGAAAATCACTGAAAATAATACGCAAAAGACAGCGAGCGACCGAAATGATTGCTTGCGGTCTTGTATTTTTCGTCAATTTCGGCGACTTCAAAAAAATTGAAATTTTGTTGAGAAATTTTCGAAAAGGACTTGACACGTTATGACGAAAATGATATAATAATGTTGAAATAAGGAAGCATGACAGTCGTAGCACTGCAATGTAAAAAATTTCTACCATGGAGGAGCAAAAAATGAAAGCTACAGGTATTGTAAGAAAAGTTGACGAGCTCGGAAGAATCGTTCTTCCCGTTGAGACGAGAAATGTTCTCGGTATCAAAACAAAGGATGCACTTGAGATCTACATGGATAAGGATTCAATAGTGCTCCGTAAGTATGAGCCTGCTTGTATGTTCTGCGGAAACGCTGCTGAAACAACTCGTTTCGGCGGTAAGCTTATCTGCAAGGAATGCTTCGAGAAGATCAAGGAACAGTTCGACAACGGTAATATCGAAAACCTCGGCTTCTGATAAGGAAGATAAAAAGAAAAAGCACGCGAAAAGCGTGCTTTTTTGTGTTTTTTCGCGGCAGTTAATTCTCTTGATGTTTTTTTGAATATGTGATATATTATATGATGGATGTTTGGTGCACGGCACCGATGGAGGAATAAATGGCAAAAAACAAAACTCAAGCTTATGATGACAGAAGTATCGTGATCTTGAAGGGACCGGACAGAGTCAGGAAGCGTCCTTCCGTTATGTTCGGCTCCGACGGACTTGATGGCACGGAGCACGCTTTTTTCGAGATTCTTGCGAATTCGGTTGACGAGGCGCGCGAGGGCTACGGAGACGAGATCGTAGTCACCGTTTTTGCGGATCGCTCGCTTGAGGTCGAGGATACGGGACGCGGCGTTCCGCTCGGCTGGAACGAGAAAGAAAACAGATACAATTGGGATCTTGTGTTCTGCGAGCTTTATGCCGGCGGTAAATATAACAACAATGAGGACGGCTCGAACTACGAATATTCGCTCGGAATGAACGGTCTCGGCGCGTGCGCGACGCAGTATGCGTCCGAATATATGAGCGTGCGGTCGTATTCGGGAGGAAACGTCTCGGAGATAGACTTCGAAAAAGGCTTCGCGGTTACGGAATTGAAGGTTCGTCCGATCGAGAAGCGCGAAAAAAAGCACGGCACGATCATTCGTTGGCGCCCCGATATCGAGGTGTTTACCGATATCAATATCCCGCGCGAATATTTCGAAAAAACGTTGAAAAAGCAAGCGGTTATAAACAGTAACGTGCGCTTTGTGCTTCGCATGGAAAACGAGGACGGCGGCTTTGACGAGGTCGCGTATCTTTACGAAAACGGCATAGAGGATTATATCGCGGAGATCGTCGGCGAAGACGTTATCTCGCCGCCTGTGCTTTGGAAATACGAGGACTTCGGCAGAGACAGAGCGGACAAGCCGGACTATAAGCTCAAGGCTGAGATCGCGTTTGCAACGTCAAACAAGGTCAATATGCTTGAATATTATCACAATTCGAGCTTCCTTGTGCATGGCGGCTCGCCGGACAAGGCTGTAAAAAGCGCTTTCGTCTACGCGATCGACAAATATCTCAAGGACACGGGAAAATACACGAAAAACGAGGCTCACATCACCTTCTCCGATATCGAGGATTGCCTCGTGCTCGTTACAAATACGTATTCGACGATCACGTCGTTTTCCGATCAGACGAAGGAGGCTGTCTCGAACAAGTTCATTGCCGACTCGATGACGGCATTTTTGAAGCGTCAGCTTGAATATTATTTCGCGGAAAATAAGCAGTGCGCGGAGGACCTTTCGCGTCAGGTGCTTGTCAACAAGCGCTCGCGAGAGCAGGCGGAGACGGCGAGAGTCAATCTGAAAAAGAAACTGACGGGACAAAATGATGTCGCTTCGCGAGTCGAAAAGTTTGTCGGATGCCGTTCGAAGGATCCGGAGCAGAGAGAGCTTTATATAGTTGAGGGGGATTCCGCGCTTACATCGTGTAAGCTCGCAAGAGACGCCGAATTCCAGGCGATCATGCCCGTCCGCGGTAAGACCTTGAACTGCCTTAAAAGCACCTACGAAAAGATCTTCAAAAACGAGATCATCACCGATCTGCTAAAGGTTGTCGGCTGCGGAGTTGAGATCCAGACAAAGGGTAGACACAACAACGAGTTTGATATAGACGCGCTTCGCTGGAACAAGATCATCATCTGTACCGATGCGGATGAGGACGGTTTCCAGATCCGCACCCTGCTTTTGACGATGTTTTACCGTCTGCTGCCGACGTTGATCGAAAAGGGCAAGATCTACATTGCCGAGTCGCCGCTTTTCGAAATAACGACAAAGGAAAAAAATCCGGAAACGTATTTTGCTTATAATGAGCCGGAAAAGGCGGAGATCACGGCGGAGCTTGACGCAAAAGGCAAAAAGTACACGCTTCAGCGCAGTAAGGGTCTCGGTGAAAACGAGCCCGAAATGATGTCCAAAACGACGATGAGTCCCGCAACTCGACGTCTTATACGCGTTACCCCCGCGGACGCAAATCAAACGGCGATCATTTTCGAGACGCTTTTGGGAGACGATCTTCCCGCACGTAAGATATTCATCACCGAGCACGGTGTTGACTATATTTCCGCCGCGGATATATAAATCTAATCTTAAGGGAGATTTCGGTGATGGAAGAACTGAAAGAATTAATCGAAAGCATGAAGGACGAGATCGTTTCCGAGCTTATGGACACTGTGGAACGAGCTGTGACGGAGGCGGTAGAGGACGCGATCGGCGATGCGGTCGGCGATGCGTTGGAGGACACATTGGCAGATGCACTCGAAGATGCTTTAGGTGACGCTGTGGCAGAGACAATAGACGGCGCTGAGGACGGTCTGGGTAAGCTGTGGGTGCTCTCGCAGGATAAAAAGATGCTTGCACCGATATCTTTTGCTTGGGCTCGCGAAAGAAATTCCGATGAATTTCCGTTTGAAATACTTGTCAGAATGGGTATTCACGGTGAGAGAGTGTTCGGCGTTTACGAAAGCGAAGAAGCAGCGAAGGACGAGCTGAAACGTATGCTTGACGCGGCAGGCGGCCTTTCCGAAAATGCACGCGCGACATACGAAATGAACTGAAAACGAAAAACAGCACCGAGTTTCGGTGCTGTTTTTATTATATGTACGCTCTGTCTATGTTTATAACGGTGAAGTAAGTTTCGTTTATGCCGCGCACCGCGTGAGAAATGCGGTCGCGAAGCTCTCGGTCGCTTATGCCGATGTCAAACGGGACCACGATGTCGAAGATGACGTTTGTGTGCGTGGGGCCGGAAACGACGCGAAAATCGTGTATAGTCAGCCTTTCGTCAAGCTTTTTGACGATCCCGATGACGGCATCCTTGAGCGCAAGGACGCTTTCGTCGTCCGTTACGATCGGATCCATGTGTATGACGGCGTCGCATCCGAGCTTTTCGCGAAGCTCCTTTTCGATGTTGTCGATCATGTCGTGCGTCGTGAGCAGATCTGCGTCGGCGGAGACCTCGGCGTGAAGCGATATCATTGAGCGCCCCGGCCCGTAATCGTGGACGATCAGGTCATGTATGCCCTCGACCTCATCGCGCGCCAAGACAATTTTTTCGATCTTTTCGATCGTTTCCCTGCTCGGCGGCGTGCCGAGGAGAGGATCGACAGTTTCCTTTACGGAGCGCAGTCCCGAATAAAGGATGAAAATCGACACCGCAAGACCGCAGTACGCGTCGATGTTCACGCTTGTGAAGTGTGTGATCACAAGGCAGAAAAGGACGGTGAGGGTTGCGGCGCAGTCGGAGAGGGAGTCCGACGCGGTGGCTTTTATCGCGGAGGAGCCGATCTTTTTGCCGATTTTGAAATTGTAATATGCCATGTACGCCTTGACGAGCACCGATGCACACAGGATCACAGTCGAAATCAAGGTCAGGCTGACTTTTTCGGGGGTGACGATCTTTTCGACGGACGATCTGGCAAGCTCGAAGCCGACAAGCATGATGATCATCGAAACGATAAGTCCAGCAACGTATTCGATGCGTCCGTGACCGAAGGGGTGATCCTTGTCAGCCTTTTGCTCGGACATACGGAAGCCGAGAAGCGTGATGATGGAGGAGGCGGCGTCGGTGAGATTGTTGAACGCGTCGGACATGACGGATATCGCGCCGCTGAGTGCTCCTGCCGTAAGCTTGCAGGCGAAAAGAAGCAGATTGAGCACGATGCCGAGCGCGCCGCAGAGCTTTCCGTATGCGCTTCTGACAGCGGACGAGCCGATGTTTTCTCTGTCCTTTATGAAAATTTTCGCAAGTAAGGTTATCAATTAATGCCTCCTTCAAAGCTTTATTTCAATTCCGACGGGACAGTGATCGCTGCCCGTAACGTCTGTCAGAATGAAGCTGTCGTCGAGACTTTCGCAAAGCCTTGACGACACGATAAAATAGTCGATTCTCCAGCCGATGTTTTTCTCGCGCGCTTTCATCATGTAGCTCCACCAGGAGTATTCGATCTTGTTCGGATACAAGAGACGATAGCTGTCCGTGAAGCCGTCCGCGAGAAGCTCGGTGAGCTTGGCGCGTTCCTCGTCCGTGAAGCCGGCGGAGCGGCGATTTGATTTTGGATTTTTAAGGTCGATCTCCTCGTGCGCGACGTTGAGATCGCCGCAGATTATAACGGGCTTTTGCGCGTCCAGCGCCTTAACGTAGCCGCGGAACGCGTCCTCCCAGCACATCCGATAGTCGAGACGCGTCAGCTCGCGCTGTGAGTTCGGAGTGTAGACGGTGACGAGAAAGAAGGAGTCGTATTCAAGCGTGATGACGCGTCCCTCCGTGTCATGCTCGGCGATCCCGATCCCGTAGCTGACGGAGAGCGGCTCGTTCCGCGTAAATATCGCAGTGCCGGAATAGCCTTTTTTTTCGGCGCTGTTGTAGTAGGCAAGATAGCCGTCGGGCGCAAAATCGGCCTGCCCAGGCTGCATTTTGGTCTCTTGCAGGCAAACGAAATCAGCGTTTGCGCCTTTGAAAAAGTCGGCAAAGCCCTTGCCGAGACAGGCACGGAAGCCGTTGACGTTCCAAGATATAAATTTCATTTTTCGTTGTTCCTTTTTGAATGTTTTCCGCATTTTTCGCAGTCGGAGCAGCCGTTGCAGGTTATGCGTGAGGCGCAAAGACGGCATATATCACCGAAATGAGGCTTGTATAGCTCGTCGGCGGAAAGCTCAATGCCGAAGCTGTCCGTTAAAACGAATTTGATCGGCTTGCCGACGTAATTCATTTTTGATTTGTACGCCATCTCGCTCTGTACGCGCTTTGACGGAATGCGGTATTGCTTGCCGTCCTTGACGAAAACGGTGCCCGTTTCGATGAAATTGAAGGTTATGTTGTGGCGGACACATTCGTCGCGAAGAGATTTGACCCAATCGAAGCGGCAGGGGCGCGCGCCGTCGTAGTTTTCGCCGCCGCAGAGCACCTGCTCGATCTGACCGTCTGCGAGATGTTTTTCTATGCTGACGCTTCCGATGTAGGGCGCGCACATGATCCCCTTGTGCTTGAACGGCAATGAGAGCATGATCGGGATCCTTTCGTCGGCGCGGCGCTGATTTTCGCAGGTTACGTTGAAAAATACGTTTTCCCAACCGTCGCCCCAGCCGTCCGGTAGGCACTCGCGGACTCGTTCGGGACGTTTTGTAAGCAAAAAGAACACAACCTCCGAGCGGATACGCATCATTTCCCATGCGTCGTCGCGCCAAGCGTCGGCTTCGGGGAGAAAAAAGTCCGAATTCATGCACACGCGAAGCGTTTCGCCGCTTTTTATCTTGTATGCGCCGCTTCTGTCGCGCTTGAGGGGGTAATCGAAGCCGGATTTTGTCTTGTATATTACGGATCCGTCGCGGTCGCGCGAGCGGTCGAGGAAAAACATATAGCAATTTTCACAGCCCTCGCTGATCTTTTTACAGCCGTGCCAAGGATTCCAAATGTCGTGCATACTTTCCTCTTTCATAGCGTATCTAACCTTAATATTATAAACCGTCCGAGGTCGGTTAGTCAATGGCAACGTTAGGAACGATAAAAATACCGATTATGGGAATAAGCCGCGCCGAACGACTGACCTTGACGCTCTCCTTCGGTGACGCAAGCAATAAATATTCGATCTGGGCGTATCCGAAATGCCGTCCGATCTGCCCCGACGGAGTGCATGAGTGCCGCAGTCTTGACGCCGAAGCAAGGACGATCCTTTCTGCTGACGGGACTGTGTACCTGTCGCCGCCGTCAACAAAGGAGGCACTGCCGAATTCGATTTGCGGTCAGTTCAGCACTGATTTTTGGTCAGTCGGCACGTTCCCGTTCCAAGAGGGCGGCATGGGACAGCTTATAGACGTCGAGCATCCTGTATTCAGGGACTTCCCGACGAAATTTTATACGGAACAGCAGTGGTGGGCAATGGCGTCACGCCGTGCCGTCATCCTGCCGAAGCGATTTGAGTCAATAATCACCGAGCTGGACAGCTACGCTTATCTGCGTCACATGACACAGCTTTTGGAGTGTCGCTGTAACGGCGGACGCTTACTGCTTTCAACGCTCGGACTGCAAGAGCTTCAATGCTATCCCGAATGCAGAGCACTGCAAAGCAGTATCTACCGTTATCTTTCGTCGGCTGAATTCGCGCCGAAGCAGGAAATATCGGCTGACGAGCTCTGCCGACTTGTCAAGACTTGCAACGCGTGAGCATATAAAAAGAGGTGTGACGGAGTCACACCTCTTTCGCTTTTTATTAATCTGTTATCAGTATGCGATTCCCTGCCATACCATAGCATCCGCAACCTTTGTGAAGCCTGCGATGTTTGCGCCCGCAACAAGATTGCCGGGCATACCGTATTCCTCGGCGGCGTTTTTGGCAGCTGCGTAGATGCTCTTCATGATGCCGTGGAGCTTTTCGTCAACCTCCTCAACCGACCAGGACATTCTGATCGAGTTCTGAGTCATTTCGAGACCGCTCGTTGCTACGCCGCCTGCGTTTGCGGCTTTTGCGGGAGCAAAGAGGATGCCGTTTTTAAGGAAGCATTCGACAGCGTGCGGAGTGGAGGGCATATTTGCGCCTTCGGCAACGGCACGGCAGCCGTTTTTGACGAGGATCTCCGCGTCCTTGTCGTTGATCTCGTTTTGAGTAGCGCAAGGAAGCGCGATGTCGCAGGGGATGGTCCAAATTCCGCTGCAGCCTTCGGTATAAACAGATCCGGGAACGCGCTCTGCGTAAACCTTGATTCTTGCGCGCTCGACCTCCTTGATCTGCTTGATGACGTCAAGCTTGATGCCGTCCGCATCGTAGATGTATCCGGAGGAGTCGCTCATTGCAACGACCTTAGCACCGAAGGACTGCGCCTTTTCGCAGGCGTAGATCGCAACGTTACCCGATCCGGAAACGATGACAGTCGAGCCCTCAAACGAGAAGCCCGCGTCTTTGATCATTTCGTTTGCGAAATAGCAAAGACCGTATCCTGTTGCCTGCTTTCTGACAAGAGAACCGCCAGAGGGGATCGCCTTACCTGTAAGAACGCCTGTGAAGGAGTTGGTGAGGCGCTTGTACTGACCGAACAGATAGCCGACCTCACGTGAGCCGACGCCGATGTCACCTGCGGGAATGTCTGTGTCGGGACCGATGTGACGATAAAGCTCAGTCATAAAGCTCTGGCAGAAGCGCATGATCTCGTTGTCGCTCTTGCCCTTGGGGTTAAAGTCGGAGCCGCCCTTGCCGCCGCCCATTGGGAGGGTGGTAAGCGCGTTTTTGAAGGTCTGCTCGAATCCGAGGAACTTGATGACGGAAGCGTTTACGCTCGGATGAAGTCTGAGACCGCCCTTGTAGGGGCCGATAGCGGAATTAAACTGAACGCGGTAGCCGCGGTTGACCTGAACGTCGCCGTTGTCGTCAACCCAGCTTACACGGAACTGAATGAAGCGTTCCGGTTCGACGATGCGCTTGAAAACGCCCGCCTTGATATAGTCGGGGCGTTTGTCCGCGACGGGGGAGAGGGACTCGAAAACTTCACCGACAGCCTGAAGGAATTCGGGCTCATGAGCGTTTGTTACGGACAGCTTATCGTATATTTCTTTCAAATGTGCATTTTTGATTTCCATTGTAATGATCTCCGATTTCCGCGGTGAAAGCCTTTCGGCATGAGCCGCTTAATATAAGATATTCTGTATTATACATCCGATTTGAATGAAATTCAATAGACTTATTCAAAAAAACGTGTCATTTTTCGAATTGACAGCAAAACTTGCCGAAAAGCTGAAGCATCGGCAAAAAAAAGTTGCATAAAACTCGAAAGTAATAAATCGTCGCGGCACGCGTATAATGTACTGTCAAACTGTTTTGGGGGATCGTAATGCGCGACGTCAAACGATATTTTTACAACGCAATCCTGCTTTCGCTTTCCGCGCTGATCATGCGAAGCGTCGCGGTCGCGTTCAATGTATACGTAACCGAAAAGGTCGGAGCGGAGGGAATGGGCATACTTACGCTTGTCGGCTCCGCATACGGCTTTGCCGTCACGTTCGCAACGTCGGGCGTGTCGCTTGCCGTTACGCGGCTCGTTGCCGAAACCGTTGTGACCTCTCCGCCGCACGAAGCGTCGCGCCGTCTCGGAAACGTCGCGCTTGTGACAGCGGCATACTCCGCCGTTTTCGGCGGACTTGCGGGAGCGGTGCTGTTTTTCGGCGCCGATTACATAGGCGAGTCCCTTTTGGGCGACGAAAGAACTGTCGAATCGCTTCGGATCTTCGCCGTGACCTTGCCGTCCTCGGCGCTTGCAAGCGCGCTTTCCGGATATTTTAACGCTTGCAGACGTGTATCGAAAAATGCGGCAGCGCAGGTGTCAGGTCAAGCGATAAAGATCGCGGTCACCGTTTCGGCGCTGACCCTGCTCTCACCTCCCGGACTTGAGTCGATGCTCGCTGTTGTGTCTGTCGGCGGCGCTGTGGCGGAGGTGGGAAGCTTTGCAGTTGCTTTTTGCCTGTACGTGGCGGATAAACGAAAAAATTATCCGAAAAAATATGCCGTCGTGGGACAATCGCCCTCGAAAGCTTCGACGGAGCTGTGCTCGGACACAAAGATCGACGCGGCGGGAAGCCTTTTGTCAACGGCATTGCCGCTCGCGCTTTCGTCGTATGTCAGAAGCGGACTTGTTACGCTGGAGCATATACTGATCCCGCGAGGACTTCGCAAAAGCGGTAGCTCGTATTCGTCTGCGCTCGCCTCTTACGGAGTTTTGCACGGAATGGTGATGCCCGTCGTGCTGTTTCCGTATGCGGTGCTCGGCTCGTTTACGTCGCTTCTCGTGCCGGAGCTGTCGATATGCCGCGCAAAACGCGAAAACGAGCGCATACGTCACATAGCAAGGCTCGTTTTTCGGTCAACTCTTATCTTCGCGATCGGAACAGCCGTCATAATGGCGGCGTTTTCAAATGAACTCGGACTTGCGCTGTATGACAGTGAGGAAGCGGGCGAATATATATTGATGCTGTCGCCCATAATACCCGTGATGTATCTTGATACAGCCGCCGACAGTATGCTGAAAGGGCTCGGACATCAGCTTTTTTGTATGCGCGTCAATATAGCGGACGCGCTGATATCTGTTGTGCTTGTGTGGCTCCTTGTGCCGATGTGGGGAGTTAAAGGTTACGCAGTTGTGATCGTTGTGTCGGAGCTTATAAACGCCGCGCTTTCGATATGGAAGCTTGTTTCGGTGACGGGATTTAGGGCGGAATTTGCGAAATGGCTGATTATACCGCTCGCATCCGCGACCTTTGCATCTGCGGCGGTCAAATATGTGTCCGTGCCGAGCGCGGACGGAGTCGGAGTTACGCTTGCCGTTGTCGGCGCGGCGGCGCTGTACGCGGCGTTTCTCGTAGCGTCGGGCGCCGTTACGGTAACAGACGTCGGTTATATCGCGGGAATTTTCGTCAAAGAAAAAGCAAAAACGGGAAAAAAGACGCGAATGGCGCAAAAAAGCATAGGCGAAGATTAAAAAAATTTGCCTTCGCCTATTGCTTTTTTCAATTGATTGTGATATACTTTTACAGTCAGCGAAAAAAAGAATATTCGGCGCCATAGCCAAGCGGTAAGGCAGAGGTCTGCAAAACCTTTATCCCCGGTCCGATTCCGGGTGGCGCCT
>CAZOMK010000051.1:0-11502 GCA_964580615.1 uncultured Lachnospiraceae bacterium
AAGATCTGTTAACGGAGGACAAATTATGACGGATACAAACATATACCGCGATATAGCGGAAAGAACGGGAGGAGATATATACATCGGTGTTGTCGGCCCCGTTCGAACGGGGAAAAGCACATTCATAAAGCGCTTTATGAATTCGCTTGTAATGCCGAATATTGAAAATGACTACGATCGCATCCGCGCGCGCGACGAAATGCCGCAATCGGCGGCGGGACGCACAGTTATGACGACGGAGCCGAAGTTTATTCCGGACGATGCTGTAACGGTGTCGATCGCGGACAATGTGAAAATGCGCGTCAAAATGGTGGACTGCGTCGGTTATCTCGTTCCGGGCGTGCTGGGAAATACGGAAAACGGCGAAATAAGGATGGTTTCAACGCCTTGGCAAAGCGAGCCTATGCCTTTTGGCGAGGCGGCGGAGACGGGCACACGCAAGGTCATTACCGATCATTCGACGATCGGGATGCTCGTTACGACGGACGGCAGCTTCGGCGATATTCCGCGAGCCGATTACGAGGAAGCGGAGGCGCGTGTTGCAAAAGAGCTGCACGATATCGGAAAGCCGTTTGCCGTCATACTGAATTCCGCCGAGCCGGAAAGCAAGCTTGCCGCAGAGAGCTGGCACATGAGCTTGAAGAAAAATATTCCGCGCCCGTTGCCGTTGTTTCGTGCCTGACGATGGACGGCGAGGACATAACGCATATCCTCGAAATGCTTTTGTACGAATTCCCCGTCAGGGATGTTGTGCTCAAAACACCTGCGTGGCTGTCGGCGCTCGACGAGACACATCCGCTTGTTGCGGAGCTTTACGATCGTGTACGCACTGCCGCAGAGGATGTATGCAAGATGGGCGATATAGTCGGAGTCGGTAAATTTGCGGGAATGTGTGACGGGACATCTGTTTCGAGCATTTTCTCAGCGGAAATAGACTTGGGACGCGGTGCCGCGGAGCTGGAGATCGGCATACCGGACGAGATCTACTACAAAACGATAGGCGAGCTCACCGGCTTTGACATTTCCGACGAGGAGGAATTGATCAGACTTTTGAGGGAGCTTTCCGAGATGAGAAAAGAATACGAAAAGGTGAAGGAAGCGCTTGACGAGGTCAAAAGCCGCGGCTACGGCATAGTTATGCCCGATATTGACGACTTGACGCTTGAAGAACCGGAGATCGTGCGTCAAGCGGGCGGCTACGGCGTGCGTCTGCGCGCGAAGGCGCCGTCATTGCACATGATACGCGCGACGATAGAAACGGAGGTCAATCCCATCGTCGGTACGGAGGCGCAGTCTGAGGAAATGGCACGATATTTGATGCGCGAATTTGAGTCGGGCGACAGCTCCGTTTGGGAGACGAATATGTTCGGCAAGACGCTTTATGAGCTTGTAAACGACGGACTTCGCGACAAGATGGAAAATATGCCGGAGGACGCGAGGATCAAGCTCTCCGACACGCTCGGCAGGATAATAAACGAGGGATCGGGCGGTCTGATCTGCATCATACTGTAAAACAAAAACGGCGAAAAGAAACAACGTTTCTTTTCGCCGTTTTGTCATTCGTGTATAAGCGAAAGCTCGCCGGTGTTGTCGCTTATTACAAGCTTGCCGATCAATTCAAAATAGTCAGAATTGATCTCGAAAATATCGCTTTTCATGATAACGCCGTATTTGTCGTTAAAAACAAGCCGGAAGCCGTCTGCCCCGGACGTGTCGGAATAAATAATAACTTCACGCAGCGGTGAGCTGTCTGCGCTTGCGACCGTTGACGCTTCCAAGAGCTGATCGTCCGAATAATAAACAAGCTGTACGCTGTAAACGTCCGTTATTTCATCGGATATGTCAATGTTTACGTCAAGGGCAAACTCTTGTGTAATTTCCGGAACATCAGGAGATCTAAACATAATAATATTGCCTGCAACGATCGTTAAAATTACCAAAATCAATGGGATGATTATGATTAAGATGAGGATGGTGCTGAGCTCGCGATCCGTCGGCTGGGAGCGCAAGCTCGGTGAAATGCGGTTTTCTTCGGCAATGTGATCGCCGCAAAACGGACAAGTCTCCCAGCCTGCCTCAAGAACGTTCCCGCAGGAGGTGCATTTTGCTTTGAGCGGCTCGGAGCAGTACGGGCATACAAAGTAGCTTTTGTTGACGTTACTGCCGCAGGACGGACATTTCAAGCTTGTTATCTCGCGGCTGTTTCGCACGATGAGATAAATAATAAATCCGATATATCCCGGTGTCAGCCAAGTAACGATCGTCCAAAGGGCGGGGGACATATCGCGCCGTTTTGCGTCACGGTAAACGTATATGCATATAGCCGCCGTTGCCCCGACGCTGAAAAGCAAAACGATAAGCGCTATAAAAATGATTGACAGTGCTCGCATAGATCAAACCTCCTTTTGATTGCGTCTGGCGCGTTTTGCCGAGCGTTTGCGAGACAAAACAAACGCCGATAATATGAGCGCTCCGCCGATTATAAAGTATGCGGGAGCAATGAGCGAAAGCAGTCCCCACAAAGGGAATTTTCTGATCACGACGGCGCAGAATATGAGAACTGCAACAAGCGTCAGCACTGTCCCGACGGAGACGACGGCGACATTTTGCCGCAAGCTTCTTGCGTTCGCAAGCCGACGCAAATCCGATTCCGTTATCACGGGTGGCGTATGTGCTTCAAAATCAAAATTTTTCATCGGTAAGTACTCCTTTCAGCACTCTTTTTGCCGCAGACAGTCGCGATTTAACTGTCCCGACATGTATTTTCAAAATACGAGCCGTTGTTTTTTCGTCGTAGCCGTTATAGAAATATAAAATTACTGCTTCACGCAGCTTGGGCGAGAGCTGCTCGACCGCCTCGCGAAGCCAGACGGAGGCGTAATTTTCGTCAGTGCCGATGCTTTCCATGACAGCCTGCTTTTCGTCGGGATCAACCTCATGCGAGAATCGTATGCGTCGCCGTCGGAGCTCATCACGGTACGCATTGACGCATATTGAAGTGAGCCAAGGCTCAAACGGCATATCTTTTTTGTACGCTCCGAGCTTCATGTATGCGCGCAGCCAAGTCTCCTGATACAGATCATCGGCGTCGTCTCCGATAAGGGAACGGCAAAGACCGTACAGCCGTCTGCCGTACTTTTCTATATAGACCTCGAATTCTGTCAAGCGGCCTCACCTCCTTTTCACTTACATATACGTAAAAGACGCCGAAAAAGTTCGCTTGCTTATCAAAAAAATGATTTTTTGTTTGTTAAACAAAGCACCCCCGACGCTTTTGTCGGAGGTGCAGGGCTGTTATTTAATAACGTTGATGTGATACCAATCGAAGTCGGCGTGACCGCCTGCCTCCTTTGTTGCGAAGCAGGAGAGCGCGAAGCGATAGCCCATAAAGTGATCGAGAGTGTAGAGCATCTTGATCGTTTTACCGAGCTTGACCCATTCGCCGTCCTTTTTGTAGAAGCAGTCAGCCTCGTCGATGTTATCGTCGAAGTTGCAGTGTACCATCAGCTCGACCTCATCGGCTTCGAGCTTGACTCTGCCGTACTCGACGCCGAGAGCACCGTGCTCGCCGCGTCCGAGCATAACGATGTATTTTTCGTCACCCTCGCGCGTAACGGCAATGAAAGCGTAATTGCTCTGGAATGCGGAAATTCCCGCATAATCGCCGTCCTTGAGGCAGGATACGTCAAGCTTAACGCTGCCCTCGCAAACGGGGCCCATCGTGCGCTGACCGAGCGTGTTTCTTGCGAGAACAACGTTCGGCGCAAGCTGACCTGTCTTTATACGGAGCCAGCCGGATCTTTCCGTGAAGCTGTAAAGCTTTTCGTCGGGAATGTGGTTCCACTGCCAAGCGTTGTGAAGCTTTTCGCCGTTTGCGTAATTGAAATCGTCGCTTACAACGATAGGCTCATAAACATGATCGGGACGTGTCGATTTCGTTTCGACGAAATGCGGAACCTTGCCGTCGATGCCGAACACGGGCCAACCCTCGTCCCATGTCATGGGCACGAGCGTGGGGATTCTGCCGACTGCGCCGTGATCCTGGAAGAGCATTGCGTACCAATCTCCGTCGGGAGTGTCAACAATACCGCCCTGAGCGACGCCTGCGTTATGATAACCCATATCGTCGTCGAGAATGTTGTTGCCGACGTAGGGGCCGTCGATCTTGTCGGACATGAAGCAAGCCTCAACTCTGCGCTTTGAACCGTAGCGGAGCCAATGGATCGTGAAAACGTAATATTTTCCGTTGATCTTGTACATATGCGAGCCTTCATGACGGAGACCGACATAGTCGGTGTCGGTGATGATTATCTTGTTTATTCCGCCGGGGAGAGGCTCGGAAAGATCGGGACGCATCTCGACGAGACGGAGCTCACCGCCGCCGGATACGATAAAGGGTCTGTCACCTTCGAAATAAAGCGAGCAGTCATGGTAAAAGCCCTTGATCTTTCTCTTTTCCCAAGGACCGTCGATCGTTTCGGACGTGAAAAGATACGAGCAATTTTCGCGTCTTGTGTCGTTTGCGACGAAAATGACGTAGAATTTGCCGTTGTGATAGCGCAAGGTTGCCGCCCACATACCCGCACCGTATATGCCGCGTCCGTCCTCAAGACGCTGACCGGGGGTATCGTCGAGCTTGTCGTAAAGATACGTTGCGATCTCCCAATTTACAAGGTCATAGGAGCGGAAGATGACTCCGCCGGGCGAGAGGTGCATAGTTGTTGAGATCATATAATATGTATCGTCAACTCTGATCACGTCAACGTCGGGTATATCCGCCCAAACGACGGGATTGTTTTTCTTGAATTCCATACTCTTCTCCTTTGCGAGAAAATTCACTTGATATGTACGGTAAATATATCATACACATAAGCGATATGTCAATGCTTTTATCGTAATTTTACCCGACAATATTTTGCGTTTTCATAGACGGCATTCGTTTTTTCCAAATTCCCGAAAGGAAATATATAAGTCCGGGGATAGCTGTTCCGAAAGGCGCGAGACCGTAGCCGAGAATGTAGCCGAAAAGCCCGTAGCCCATTGTTACGCCGATGACGTAAGAGAGAGTGATACGCATTACGAAGCCGTCAATGAGCGCAAATATCAAACCGAGCTTTGCGTTTCCTATGCCTTGGATGAAGCCGTTCGTGCTTCGCATGATTATCATGCCGGGAAAGCCCCAAACGATCGCCTTGACGAAAACGGGCGCAAGCTCGATAACGCCGGCATCATCCGTGAAAAGCGAGAACAGCTTTTCGGGGAACATTATGTATACAACGGTGAATGCCGCATACAGGACGGCGGAATAAAGCATTGCAAGGAAAAATACGGAGCGTATGCGAGATTCCTTTCCTGCGGCGATGTTTTGTCCGACCATGGCGGAGACGGCAAACGAGAACGCCTGCGTGATCTTGTTTACGATGTCATCGACCTTAACGCCGACACCGAAAACGGACGACGCCTCAACACTGACGTCGTTGATAAGCGAGCTTACAAACATCATTGATATGTTTATTGCACAGCTTTGAAGCGCAAACGGAACGCCGAGCCGCGTAAGCTCGCGCAGCGTTTCCTTTTCGGGAATGAAGCTTTTCGGCTTGAAGTCGAAGTCAAATTCTTCGCGGTGACGGTAGAGAAAATAAACGGCGTAAATAAACGAAAACGCCTGGCCGATGATCGTTGCGAGAGCGGCACCGAAGGTGCCCATATTCCAAAAAGCGACGAAAACGATGTCCAAAACGAGATTGATGACAGACGCTATCGCGATGAACACAAGCGGATGCTTCGAGTCGCCCATTCCGCGCATAACGGCGGAGACCATATTGTATCCGTAAGTGAAAATTATGCCGTAGGAGCAGACTAACGTGTAGTCAACCGCGTACTGATATGCCGCTTCGGGCGTGTTCAGAAGCTTGAGCACGGGGTGCATTATCGAAATCCCGATAACGGTCATGGCGATGCCCATAACAGTCACGATCGTGAACAAAGTTCCGATCACCTTGCCGACGTCACGACGCCTGTTTGCGCCGATAAGCTGTGCTATGCGTACCTGACCGCCCGTTGAAAAGCCCATCGAAAGCATCGTCATGAACGTGAACACCTGACTTGCCGTAGATACGGCGGAAAGTCCCGGCCCCTTCAGTATCCGTCCGACGACTAACATATCGACAAGCGAATAAAGAATTTGAAGCGCATTTGACAGCATGAACGGGATCGAAAATTTTATAAGCTGCTTCGGCACGCTTCCCTCGGTAAAATCGGTTATTATTTTGCGCTTGACTTTTTGCATTTCACATCTCCTGTTTATCATTAATTATTATACTTGTTTTGTACATATTTATATTATAACACAAAAAATGAGTCGATCGGATGAATTGATACGCTTTTTTTCGAGATAATTAATGATTTGGATACTTGATATCGCGATATGTATATGTTATAATCAAAAATAAAGAACTTTGCGGTCGCAAAGTCGTGTATTATGAATAAAGAGGGTGGAGAAATGACGTTGAAGCAAATTCGTGCGGCAGCGATTTTGGCAGTGCTTTTCTGCGGATGTGTGCTGATGGGCGTTGTTGACGGTGTGATCTCGCCGCCGTATGAGGCAAAGTCTGCGGTAAAGATAGTTGCTTTCGGAATAGTTCCGACAGTGCTTTTGATCAGCTTCGACAAAAACTCGTTCGTAAAGCTTTTGAAGCCCGAAAAAAAGGGAATACTCATATCGCTTTTCTGCGGATGTGTGCTGATGGGCGTTGTTGACGGTGTGATCTCGCCGCCGTATGAGGCAAAGTCTGCGGTAAAGATAGTTGCTTTCGGAATAGTTCCGACAGTGCTTTTGATCAGCTTCGACAAAAACTCGTTCGTAAAGCTTTTGAAGCCCGAAAAAAAGGGAATACTCATATCGCTTTTTTGCGGATGTGCGCTGTATGCGATTATTTTGGGCGGGTATTTCCTGCTGCGTAACATTTTTGATTTTTCCGCGATTACCGATTCGCTTGTGTCCGGCGAGGGCGTTACAAAGGAAAAATTCCCCTACGTCGCGCTTTATATTTCGATATTCAACTCTTTTTTGGAGGAATTTTTCTTCCGCGGCTTCGCTTTTTTGGGGCTCAAAGAGCTTTTGGGCAGAAAAGCGGCGCATACAGTGTCGGCTTTGATGTTCGCGTTATATCACGTGGCGATCATGTCGGGATGGTTTTCTCCGATCTTGTTTGCGCTCTTGCTCCTCGGACTTTACGCAGGCGGAGTTATCTTCAATGCCATCGACGAAAAAAGCGGATGCATTTATTCGTCGTGGTTGCTTCATGCGTTCGCGAATCTTGCGATCAATACTGTCGGAATGATTCTTTTCGGCATAATTTAAGTTTGGAATTTAAGTAAGGATGTGATCTCCTTTGATAAAAATAATAAACGAGGAAAACGATGCGGCACTTGACGATTTGATATACATCGTTTTTTCGGCAACTCCGTACAAAATGGGGCGTTTTATTCGCCTTTTCACGGGAGTAAAATACAACCATGTGTCGGTGTCGTCCGACAGCGAGCTGACGGAGCTTTATTCGTTTGCGAGACGGTACAGACGAGCGCCCTTTATCGGAGGATTTGTCAGGGAGCATTCCGAGCGCTTTTTCGTAAACGGCAAATGCACCGACATAATGATATGCGCCGTCCCCGTTTCCAAGATGAAAAAGGAGCTTCTCATGTCACGTCTTGCGGAGATGAAGCGCGAGCGCGAAAAATATATTTACAATTTCTTCTCGGCGGCGGCAGTCCCGTTTCACCGTAAGATACGCATCAAGGATGCGTACACCTGCGTTGAATTTGCCGTGTATATGCTCAATCTTGCGGGATGGTCTTTCGGTGGGATAGGTTACATTGGGATCGAGGACTTGAAAATACAGCTTGAGCGATTCAAGATGTACGAGGGCATATTTCCGGAGGGAGTGCAAACCGACGCTTATGACGATTATGAATGCGCCGTCTCGTTTGCGGAGCAGAGTCGATCGTTTTTTAAGGAAATGAATACACTTACATTAAGAAAAATGCGTTTGTGGCGCAAAAGCGAACTTTAAGATAAGGAGCTGATGACGTGGTACTACTTGACAATCTTATTTTGCTGATAGTTATAGTCGCCGTGTTTGCGGCGGCAACCTATCTTTCCTTGACGATAAAGCACAAAAAGCTTATTCCCGCGATCGTTTCGGGGGTGATTGAGCTTGGTGCGGTCATTGTTTTGCTTTTCAAGGGCGCGAGCATTGAGGAGCTGTTTTTGATGATCCTTGTTTTCGGATGTGTTACCGTTGTGCTCAACTTTTTTTGCCGCGATAATGCAAAAAACAAAGCCAGTGATCACGAAAAAACAGATAACGAGTAAGGAGGACGGCTTCGTATGATATTTAATTCACTTGAGTTTTTGATATTTCTGCCGATAGTTTTACTGTTCCATTTCTTTACGCCGACAAAATATCGCTGGATTCCCTTGCTCATCCTCAGCTATTATTTTTATATGTATTGGGATAAAAAGCTCATCGTTTTGATCCTTTTCACAACGGTTGTGTCATATTTTTCCGCAATACTTATAGAACGAACGGACAAAAAAGCCGTTAAAAAGCTTTACCTTTTGGCTACGCTTATTACGTCGCTCGGCGTGCTCGTGTTTTTCAAATATTATAACTTCCTTGCCGGATCTGTCACGGGAGTTATCTCCGCTTTCGGCGGCGGTGAGTTTGATCTGACGCTTGATCTGATCCTGCCTGTCGGAATTTCGTTTTATACATTCCAAACGCTTTCGTACGTCATAGATGTTTACAGAGGCGACATTCAGGCGGAGCCTCATTTCGGATATTATGCGCTGTTCGTTTCGTTCTTCCCGCAGCTTGTTGCCGGCCCGATCGAACGACCGTCAAATTTGCTTCCTCAGCTGAAGGAGGAGCATAAATTCAACAGAAATGAATTTATAAACGGTCTCGGAATCGCTCTTGTCGGCTTTTTCAAGAAGATAGTTGCGGCGGACATCATTGCGGTTTACGTCAATGCCGTTTATAACGATGCCTCTAACGCGACGGGACTTTCAGTCCTTGCGGCAACTGTTTTGTTCGCGATCCAAATTTATTGCGACTTTTCGGGCTACACCGATATCGCGATCGGCTGTGCGAGAATGATGGGCATTGGCTTGATGCAAAACTTCAATCGTCCGTACATAGCGGAGTCGATCAAGGAATTCTGGTCGAGATGGCATATCTCGCTTTCGACTTGGTTCCGAGATTACATCTACATCCCGCTCGGCGGAAACAGACGCGGCAAATGGAGAAAGCATCTTAACGTTATGATCGTTTTCCTTGTCTCCGGTCTGTGGCACGGCGCGGCGTGGACATTCGTTCTTTGGGGCGCGCTTCACGGAATGTATCAGGTAATAGGCGAGCTTACGAAGGAGCCTAAGGCGAAGCTTTACGCAAAGCTCGGCATTAACACAGATTCGAAGCTGTTCCACTTCGGTAAGCGGACAGTGACCTTTGCGCTCACCTGTTTTGCATGGATATTCTTCCGTGCAAACAGCTTTTCCGACCTCGGAATACTTATATCCAAGCTGTTTACCGATTGGAAAACGGGCATTGATTACATAACGGGCTCTGTATCGTTTATGGGACTTGATCTTGTAATGATACTTGCAATTGTCATTTCCGTTTATATTCTCACAAGATTCGACAGAAGAAGCACAAACGATATTTTCGGACTTGATACAAACGGAAATACAGTAACCTCCACCGTCGGCTACGCACAGCTCATTTGGATGGTTATCGCGGCGGCGCTCGTCATAGCTTCCGGCGACGGCGAGAGCACATTTATTTATTTCCAGTTCTGACGGAGGCGCGAATATGAAAAATATGAGAATATCATTGCTTGCGCTTGCCCTTGCGGTAGTTGTGCCTGTCGTTGCGCTTGTTTCCGTATGCGCGGCAACGCCGTCTCAGTACGGGGATACCTTCCTTGGCGAGCTTTCCGAAAAATATGACAGACTTCGCGACATAAAAGAAGATAAAGTCGTGCTTATAGGCGGTTCGAGCCTTGCGTTCGGAGTTGACAGCAAGGCGATGGAGGAGCAGCTCGGTATGCCAGTTGTCAATTTCGGACTGTATGCGACGCTCGGAACAAAGGTCATGCTTGACCTTTCAAAGTCAGGCGTCAGACGCGGCGATATCGTCGTCATTTGCCCGGAAATGGACAATCAAACGCTGTCACTGTACTATAACGCAGAGGCGATGTGGCAGGCGTGCGACAGCGACGCTTCGCTTTTGTTCGGAATAGGCTCCGATAACATCGGAGATATGATGAGCGGCTTTTGGGGTTACCTTTCCGATAAGCTCGGATACGCGCTCGGAGAGGGACTCAAGGTTGAGGGCGTTTATTCAAAGGCGGCGTTTAATGAATACGGCGACATTGAATACGAACGTCCGTACAATCAAATGGCGCTCGGCTATGACCCGAATAAGATGATAACCCTTTCCGGCGAGATATTCGATGAGGATTTCATCGAATATGTGAATTCGTACGTAAGCTGGGCGAAGCTCAGAGGCGTGACTGTGTATTTCAGCTTCCCGCCGATGAATAAGGATGCCGTTTTGACAACAAGCGACGAGGAAATACACGAATTTTATCAGTTCCTCTCCGATGAGCTTGACTGCGAGGTGATCTCCGACGTCGGAAATTACATCCTCGATGGCGGCTATTTCTACGACAGTAACTTTCATTTGAACGACGCGGGCGTGCCGATACGAACGATGCAGCTCGTTGAGGACATAAGACGCGCGCTGGGAAACACTGACGCCGTCGAGATCGTTTATCCCGAAATTCCCGAAGCTCCCGTCATAGATATCGGCAACAACGGCGACGGAGAACAAACGGATTTCACCGAAACGGACGCGTCGATGTTTGAATTCGAGGAGTTCGGTAAGGGGCTTGTCATTACAGGAGTAAAGGGCGACGCACTTACTGCAGAAACGATCGTCGTGCCGAAAAAAGCGGACGGCAAAGCGGTGCTTGCAATCAAGGGCGGCGCTTTCGGTAAGTGCACAAAGCTGAAAACGCTTGTTATTTACAATAACATCGTTCAGCTTTACGACGGATTCTTGTCGGGATGTAATTCGATTGCGGAAATATACCTTTACAACAGCGATTGCTCAAGCGTTTCGATCGGTGCGGAGCTTCTTAAGGGCGTAAATTCAAAGCCGTCGATAAAAGTCCCGTACGAAGCCTTCGGTAGCTATGTTTCAGACTATTTCTGGGGAATTTATTCCTCGAATCTGACTGTTATCAGTGCGCCTGAGGAATAATTTACAATAAAGCGATCCTCCGAATAAAAAATTCGTTTTTATTCGGAGGACTTTTTAATATTTATTTATAGTTTGTGACGAATGTGTCAATAGTAAAGTAATGGTATTGACAAGAAAAAAATAATTGAATATAATTACTAAAAGATAAGATATCGTCGGAGGTGCTCGATGC
>CAZOMK010000052.1:0-11077 GCA_964580615.1 uncultured Lachnospiraceae bacterium
CAACGAGAGCGAAGAAGCTGTTGAGTCCCATACCGGGGGCAAGTGCGAAAGGCTTATTGGCGATAAACGCCATGCAGAACATTGCTATCGCGGAAGCGATGCAGGTTGAAAGAAAGACACCGTTCCAAAGCGCAGTGAGGTCCTCGGATCCGTCAACTCCAAATTTGAAATTGGTGAGCAGGTTGGGGTTGAGCGCGATGATATATGCCATTGTCATAAACGTTGTAAGACCGGCAATTATCTCTGTTTTTACGCTCGTACCGTTTTCTTTGAGCTTAAAGAGCTTTTCCATTGAAGATTCTCCTCATAATAAAAATCAATACCTTGCAATTATACCATAGCGTTCTCCGTTTGTCGATTTAATTTTCGTTTTTTGTCGCAAAAATACGATATTTTGTGGTTTTGTCCAAGATGACGTACAAATTAAGCGGATTTGAGGCATTTTGACCACATTTGCGTTTTCGGCAACGCCGCGGCAGCTCACGTCCGAGACGCAAGCGACATAACATAAAAACGGGGACGAATACGTTATCGGGCGGGTGCTTTGACAACGTAAAAAGAAGTGGAAAGGAAAAAGACAATGAATGATGTAATAATCGTTTCGGTGATCTCGTTTTTTGGGACGATCGTGGGCACCTTCGGCGGCATACTGACATCGAGCAGGCTGACAAACTATCGCATAGCACAGCTTGAGGCGAAGGTTGAGAAGCACAACAAGGTGATTGAGCGTGTATACGCGCTTGAAAAGCACGAGGCGGTCGTTGACGAGGAGATCAAGGTTGCGAATCACAGGATAGGAGATCTCGAAAATTTTCACAAATAAACGAAACGGCGAAAAAATCGAAAAAAAGCCGACAAATCGGCGGAAAGGGAAAAATTAAAATGAAAGCAAAGACAAAGAAATGGATTCACGCGGCGGCGGTGCGCGCCGTCAAGACTGTCGCACAGACGGCTATTGCGTCGATCGGGACGTCGGTGGCGTTCGGTGATGTCAGATGGGCGGCTGTTGCGTCTGCATCCGCGCTCGCGGGCGTACTTTCGCTTCTGACGAGCATTGCGGGGCTTCCGGAGGTAAAGGAAGCCGGTGAAGGAGGCGAGGCGGATGTTTAAGCTTGCGCTTAACGCCGGTCACGGCATGGGCACTGCGGGCAAGCGGTGCATGAAGTCGCTTGACGCGAACGAAACGCGCGAATGGTGGCTCAACGATCGCATTGCGGACGAGATCGAGAAGCAGCTTTACGAATACGACGGGATCGATATCCTCCGCACCGACGACACGACGGGAGCAAAGGACGTATCGGTCACGACGAGGCTGTCAAACGCGGACAAATGGGGCGCTGATTTTTATCTGTCCATCCATCACAACGCGGGCATAAAGGGAGGCACGGGCGGCGGCATTGTGGCGTTCGTCCACACGTCTCCGCTTGCGGAGTCTGTCGAATGGCAGGACGCGCTTTATTCCGCCGCGATCGAGGCGACGGGACTCAAGGGAAATCGTGCCGTTCCGAAGCCGAAGAAAAATCTTGCGGAGCTTCGCGTTGCGAAGATGCCCGCCGTGCTCATGGAATGCGGCTTTATGGATTCCGCGACAGACGTACCGATCATACTGACAGATGCGTATGCCGAAGCGCTCGCGAAGGCTTTTGTCGAGGTGATCGTCAAGCGTGCGGGCTTGAAGAAGAAAGTGACAGAGGCAGAGGCAGTGAAAAAGCTGTACCGCGTTCAGGTCGGCTCGTTTTCGAAGAAGAAATACGCGGAAAATATGCTTGCGAAGCTGAAATCGGCGGGATTCAGCGGCTACGTGACGGTGTGAGAAAAGAAAAAAGGACATCTTACGATGTCCTTTTTGTTTTCGGAGAAGGAGAGATTTGAACTCTCGCGCCGGTTATCCCGACCTACACCCTTAGCAGGGGCGCCTCTTCGGCCTCTTGAGTACTTCTCCCTGTCAAGAAACTTCTTCTTGCTTATTAAGTTGCGGTGAATTCCACACCGTAAGGTATATTATACACAAGTCAGCGGCTCGTGTCAACAATTAATTTCATTTGATGCGAAAATATTTTTTCGATTTCACTTTACAAACGGGCTTTATTTTGAGATAATATAACAAACAGATGATTAAAAATCCCGAAATGAGGTTCTGACATGAACGAAGAAATAAAAAGCATCGTCTCGGCAGATGAAGCAGAGGCTCCGAAAGCGGTCGCCGTCACGCTTGATTCCGAAACAGAATCCGACGCAGAGGACACGGCTTCGCGTCTGCACGAAATGATCAAGCAAGCCTCCGAGGAAGCAAAGCTTGAAAAAAGCGCCGCGCCATCTCCGAAAACAGCCAGACTTTCGTACAGCGCATACTCCGATATGCGTCCGTCCAAGGATTCGGTCTACGCTCCCGTCGGAATTTTTTCGTACTTTGGACTGCTTATTCTGACAGCCGTTCCCGTGATCGGCTTTATCGCCGCGATCGTTTTCGCATTTGCGGCAAAAAAGCTTGCCGTCAAACGCTTGGCGACAGCTGTTATTGCCATGCAAACGCTGTTTTTACTCGTTAGCGCAATCGCCATTATCGTTGCCGTATTCGTGCTCGGCATTGATCCTCTCGACTGCGTCGGCTCGACCCTTGACTTCATTAAAGATTACTTCACAAAGGCTCGTTGACTACCGCATCTCAGGCGGACGTTTACGCGCAATTGCATGGTTTTTATAGCGCAGATCGTCGGTTACGTCGCAAATAACAGTAATTTCCGGCGGCAGCTCAAATTCCGCTGTCTCGCTCGGCAGCTCGACCTCCATAACGGCAGTCTCGCTCCAAAACGGGTAGACGTCAATTTCAAAATCATATCCGCGGTACGGCATAACGTACCGCTTTTTTATTACAGGCACAGTTCCCTGCTCAATATTTCGGGACAGCGAATAAAATTCCTCCGATGAGATCTCCCTTTCGTCCTCGATGGCGCTCATCGCCGTGAGTCTGCGTTTTCCTGTTCGAGTAAAGACCTCCCTTTCCGGATATCGACGTCGGCGCACGCGCTCTCCGTCGTAATTTCCCGATGTGACGATATATATTTGCTCTATCTCGCTCTGCTCAAGCCCCGACAAAAGCTTATCGGACGGCATTTTTATCAGATATTTCTTTTCCGTTTCAATATTCACGTTATTTCTCCGTTTTTTGTTTATCGCTTAATTATACTCCTTTTTAACACAATATTCAATAACAAAGGACGTGTGACTGTTGAAATTCGGCACTTACGGTGATATAATTTCAATAAAGACACAAAAAATCCGAAAGGAATCCCTATGAAACGTTTTCCCGTTACACTTATTCTGCTGATCCTTGCGTCGGTCGTTCTTTTTTCCTGTGCCTCTGATTCTTTCGTGCTCGTTTATTACGAAAATTACGAGCTCGTATCGGATTCGCTCGATTTCACGCTGAAAAAAGTACCGAACGAAGAACATTTTATTATATTCGCCGCGATGGACGGCAAGCTCGGTCAGATCGAATATGAGATCCTGAGCGAGACGGGCGAGCCTGTCGGCACTCTCGTTTACAGGCAAGCAACCCTCGACTACGCCGAAAAATTCAAGGCTCAGTCGGAATCTTTCGGCATATCGGAAAAGCTGTGCTCCGCTTCGTTCTCCGAGCGCATCGGCTCTTATGAGGTTTCGTACCGCACGGACAAAAACGTTGCCGTTGCCGTTTGGGACGAGGATGAATACTCTTACTCGCTTGTTTTCTCGTTTACCGACGAAAAAACAGCCGCAACGACGGCGGAAGTAAAAAACTACGCGATCTCGCTCATTTCAACAAGATAAACTGAAAGGACTCACAAGCATGAAATACGTCACACTCGGAAAAACCGGACTTACCGTTTCCCATCTCGGCTTCGGCGGCATACCGATCCAGCGCATTGACGCCGAAGGCACGATCAAGCTTTTCGACGCGCTCGAAAAGCACGGCATCAACTTCATTGATACCGCTCGCGGATACACTGTCAGCGAGGGCTACATCGGCGAAGCAATTCGCGGCAGACGCGAAAAATTCATCATCGCAACAAAGAGCATGGCTCGCACGCGCGAAGCTATGGCGGCAGATATAGAAAAGAGTCTTTCTCTGCTCGGCACGGATTACATAGATCTTTATCAGATCCACAACGCATCCCCCGATCAGCTTGCGACAGTAATGTCCGAGGGAGGTGCGCTTGAGGCGCTTTATGAGGCTAAGGCGGCGGGAAAGATCGGTCACATCGGGCTTACCTCGCATTCGGTCGAGACCTTCAAGCTTGCGCTTGATCTGCCTTGGGTCGAGACCTTTATGTTCCCGTACAACATCGTTGAAAATGAGATCGAGCCGTTGATCGAGGAATGTTCAAAGCGCGGCATCGGCTTTATCGCGATGAAGCCGCTTGCGGGCGGTGCCATCGACGACGCAAGTCTTGCGCTTCGTTACATTTCCGCAAACAAGTCGCTCACCGTGGCGCTCCCCGGAATGTATTCCGAGGACGAGGTTGAAGCCAACGACCGCGCCGTCAACGATGAAAGTCCGCTTACGTCGGCAGAGACGGCGGGCATAGAACGCATCCGCACCGTGCTCGGCGGCAACTTCTGCCGCAGATGCGGCTATTGTGCGCCCTGCACTGCCGGTATAAACATCCCGCAGGTGTTCCTTTTCGACGGATATTACACACGTTACGGCTTGACGGAATGGGCAAGCTCGCGCTACAAATCGCTTGAGATCAAGGCGTCCGCCTGCGTTGACTGCGGCGCTTGCGAGGGACGCTGTCCGTACAATTTGCCGATTCGTAAAATGCTTCGCGAGGCTGCGGAAAGATTCGGAGAATGAACAACGTACGCATTCTTTTCGAGGACGGCGACGTCATCGTTGTCGTAAAGCCTGCGGGAATTGAATCGCAAGCGTCAGCGGACGGTAACGATATGCTGTCGCTTCTTTCGGCGCACACGGGCGCCGAGGTGTACCCCGTCCACCGTCTTGACCGCGGGACGGAGGGCATTCTCGTCTACGCAAAGACGAAGGCTACCGCCGCTTCGCTTTCGGAGGCATTTACGTCGGGGCAAACTAACAAGGCTTACCTTGCGGTGCTGTGCGGCGTTCCGTCGGAGCTGTGCGGTGAGCTTGAGGATCTTCTCTATCACGACAGGGTCAAGAACAAGTCATATACTGTCAAAAGGAAGCGGGCGGGCGTGAAGCGTGCTTCCCTCTCGTACAGCGTCGAAAATGTGAAACACAGCCGTGCGCTTGTGCGTGTAAATCTTCACACGGGACGGACGCACCAGATACGAGTGCAATTTGCGTCACGAAAGCTGCCGCTTTTAGGTGACACACGCTACGGCGGCGACGTTTGTGCGGCAATTCCGAAAGGATGCTTTGCGCTTGCGTCGGTATTGCTGTCGTTTCCGCATCCGTCAACGGGAGAGCGCGAGAGCTTCACGTTTTGTCCGTCCGGCGGTATATGGGACGAATTTTTATCGGACAAACAATAATAATTTTCGAAAAGGAGTCAATCATGGGTTTTTTGAGTACCTTAACACAAGGAATCGCCGGCAATTACAGTGAGGTTTCCGCCGAAAAGCTTACAGAACAGTACGGTGAATATCTCTTTGAGAATGAAAACATCGTAACAGGCTTCACTCTCATCAGAGACGCCGTCATCTTCACCGACAAGCGCATAATCGAGCTTGACAAGCAGGGTGCGACCGGTCAAAAGATCGATCTGTCGTCAATTTGGCTTGATTCCGTGATCGGCGTTTCCGTTGAGACGGCAGGCTTCGGCATAGACGACAGCTCGCTCACCGTCAGCTACATTTCATCCCCGTATTTTCGTGCGTCAAGCGGAGTTACCGTTGACAAAAAAACCTTTGAATTCCCGAAAAAGTACAATATTCAAGGGCTTTATTCTTGGCTTTGCAGCGTCGCCTACATCAATCACGAGCACATCAACAGATAACTGCAAAAGCTGAACAAATCACAAAAGCAGGAAGTCTTTTCGCGAAAAGACTTCCTGCTTTTTGTATGCTCATTATGCTCAGATCATATCGTAAGGATCCGCTTCGTTTGCGAACACGGGCGTGATCGCAAATTCGAACGTGAAGCGTTCGTCCTCAAGACGCCACTGTCTTGCAAGTCCGGGGCCGCATGAATTGGAGCCGATTCCGCTCTGACGATAGTCGATGATGACTGTCGTTTCCTTTTCGGGAACAAGCTCGTAATGATGCTCCGTTTTTGTGAGAAGCTCGGGGCTGTAATGAGTTGCTGAGAACTCAAACGGCTTTTCCGTCTTTGTGAACATAAGTCCGTGACCGGCAACGGACGAAACTATCGCCCATTTTGTATTGTAATGGCTTGAATTTTCCTGCGGGAACACATACGGCTCGTAGCTTTCGTGAACGGTTGACGCAAATTCTCCCATTCTTGAAGCGAGTCGCTTATCTATATAGCTTTCGCGCGGGCCGTAGCCGAAATAACGCATATTTTCCGTTCCTTCGGGCATTGTCAGCTCCAGACCGAAGCGCGGCAGGAACACCTGCGGACGCGGAGGTCTGCCGTTCTTTGCACGTCTTTCCGCTTCCGCGACGGAATTGCGGATTATATCGACATCGCAGTCATACTTGACTGTCAGCGTGCCGTTTGCGTTAACGGTATATGTTACATCGGCGTGAATGATGGGGAGCTGTGAATATGCAACGACGGCGATCTTTGCCTTGACGATGACTGTTTTTCCGGACGATTCAAGCGCGCATTCATAGCACTTTACGTCTGTATGATCAAAGCCGTTTCTCTGCCATTCCCATCTGATGTTTCTGTCGTTATCTGTAGGTGCGCGCCAAAGCGTGGGACGAACGGGCTTTGTGATCATCTTACGTCCGTTATCGGTGATATCCTCGATGGCGGCTGTCACCTTATTGAAAGTATAAACGGTGTGACCCGCTTTCACGGTTATATATCTGTCCGTTTCCGACGCTGTCGGAGCTTTGTATTTCGAAACTGGCTCGACATACGAAAGTCTGCTTACGCCGTGGATCTCAAGCTGTGCATTTCCCACCTCGTAGCCTGCGGGCGCCCACGGCTTCGAAAGGCGATTGCGGACGCTTATGTTAAGGTAAAGCTCCGCTTCGCGGTTTACGTCGGAGATATCGACTGTATACGTACGTGTATGCTGAGGCTCAATCGCAAGCGACTCTATTTTGCCCTCCTTGACAATCTTTCCGTTGCGTTCGACAGTCCATACAAGCTCAAGATCGCGGAGATCCTTGAAATAACGGAGGTTTTTGATCTTGAATTTACCAGATGAGACGTCTGCATCCGTAACGCAGAAGGGTTTGATTGCCTGTTTGAGCTCCAAAAGTCCCGTGTGGGGGCGGCGATCGGGGTAGACAAGACCGTCAACGCAGAAGTTTCCGTCGTTTGGCATATCCCCGAAATCTCCGCCGTACGTGAAGGAGGGATTTTTGTATTTATCGCCGACAGCGACGCTGTGATCAATGAATTCCCAAACGCAGCCGCCGAAGAATTCGTCGTTTGCGTATATTGCTTCCCAATATTCGCCGAGGTCGCCGGGGCCGTTACCCATCGCATGGCTGTACTCACAGAGGAAGAAGGGGAGCGTGAATTTTTTATTTTTGCAGTAAGCTGCCGAATCTGTCGGGCTTGTGTACATATGGCTCTCGATATCGACAAGATCGAGCGGCTGTTCGCCGTTATAATAGCGATAATTTGCTCCCTCGTAGTGAACAAGTCGGCTCATATCGCGGCCATGGATATATTTCGACATTGCCCAATGGTTACGTCCGAGTCCGCTTTCGTTACCGAGCGACCACATAATGACGGAGGGGTGGTTCTTGTCGCGTTCGAGCATTCTTTCTGCTCTGTCAACGTATGCCGCCTCCCATTCGGGATCATCGGAAACTCTGTTCCAAGGATTCATGCCGTGAGTTTCGATATCGGATTCATCGCAGACGTAAATTCCGAGGCGGTCACAGTATCCCGTGAATCTCGGATCGTTGGGGTAATGGCTTGTACGAACCATATTTACGTTATGCGCTTTCATTATATAAAGATCGCGGAGCATATGATCGACGGGAGTTGCGTGACCGAGCAGATGATGGCTGTCGTGACGGTTAACGCCCTTGACCTTGATCTTCTTTCCGTTAACGTAAACGACCTTGCCCTTGACCTCGATGCGTCTGAAGCCTACGGGAATAATGATATGCTCCTCACCGGACGAAAGGACAAGCAAATAAAGCGTCGGTTCTTCGTCGCTCCAAAGCTCGCAATCATTTACATTGACAGTAAATTCGGCATTTTCGGAAACGTCAAGCGTTCCGTCGGAAATTACCGTGCCTGCGGGAGATTTGAGCGAATACGCAAGTGTGAGCGGAGCGGAAACCTTGATCTCCGTTCTGAGCGTTCCGTTTTTGAAGGAAGCGTCGGGCTCGGCATGATTGAAGACGTCAACGATATGCGCCTTGTCTCTGTAAAGCAGGAACACCTCGCGGAAAATTCCGGACATTCTCCACATATCCTGATCTTCGAGGTACGAGCCGTCGCACCACTTGAGCACAAGCACCTTGACTGTATTCGTTCCGTCCTTCAGATATCCGCTGATATCAAATTCGCTTGTCATGTGGCTGACCTGACTGTAGCCTGCGAAGTGATCGTTAACATAAAGATAGAAGCAGGAATCAACGCCCTCAAAGGTGAGCATACAGGTCTTTTTTTCGAGCACCGAGGCATCGACCTCGAAATCACGCACGTAAAGTCCGCAGGGATTTTTGTCCGGCACGTGCGGAGGGTCGCACGGGAACGGATATGCCGCATTTGTATAATTCGGCACGTCGTAGCCGCGGTCAAGCGCCATCTGCCAATTCATCGGCACCGTAAGCTTGTCCATGCCGTCACGGTTGAAGCCGGGGAGTGTGAAATCGGTTACATCGCAGACCGATTCGTAAAATTTGAAATCCCAATCGCCGTTAAGTGATGTAAAAAACGCACTTTTTCCGCGCAGATCCTTTTCGGCGGCAGTGTCCGTTTCGTAGGGGATAAAATACGCGTGCGGCGCTTCACAGCCTACGTGAAGGATCTTTTGAGTTTTGTAATAATCGGGAAAAAACATCAGCTTTCTCTCCTTTTTGAATCTGTTTTTTGCAAGATCCGTCGAAACGGTCTTAGCTTATGCTCATTATGACATAATAAGCTCTCAAAGTCAATGTTTACTTTCTCGGAGTTTTGTGATATAATTACCGTCGGCTTCAAAATCGTTCATTTGAGGTATTTATGAGACTTGACAAATATGTGGCGTCCGCGGCGTTTTTGACCCGCAGCACAGCCGCAAAAATGATCTCTGCCGGTCATGTTACCGTCAACGGCAAGGTTGCAAAATACGGAAAAGCATCCGTTACCAACGTCGACACCGTCATGCTTGACGGCAGAGAGCTTTCATACAGTGAATTCATCTATCTGATGCTTAACAAGCCGGCAGGCTACATAACAGCGACAGAGGACGCTCGCCGCGGCGAGCCCGTTGTAAACGATCTGATTCCGGAAGAGCTTCGTCACAGAGGCGTTTTTCCCGTCGGCAGGCTCGACAAGGACACAACGGGACTGCTCATCATCACCGACGACGGAGCCTCGGCGCACAAGGCGCTCTCGCCCAAGCATCATGTCGCAAAAACGTACCGTTTTACGTCCTCTCCGCCGCTGACGGACGATATGATCGCGCAGATCGAGCGCGGAGTTGACATCGGTGAGCGCGACTCAAAGGGGCAGGTGCTTCTGACCGCGCCCGCTGTCATAAACGGTGACGAGATCACGATCACGGAGGGCAAATTTCATCAGATCAAGCGTATGTTCGAGGCTGTCGGATCAAAGATAACATCGCTTTGCCGAGTCTGCTTTGCGGGAATACCGCTCGACGAAACGCTTGAAATCGGAAAATGGCGTTACCTGACAGATGACGAGATCGCCGTTTTTACCGGTCAAAACAAAGCTTAATGTATTAATTTAATCGGAGATACACTATGGACATCTTAAAGACACTCTCAACCGAGCTTTCCATTCCGGAAAATCAAGTGGAAGCGGCTGTAAAGCTCATTGACGAGGGCAACACGATCCCTTTTATCGCACGTTATCGCAAAGAGGTTACGGGCGGTCTTGACGACACTCAGCTTCGCGATCTTGAAACGCGTCTCAACTACCTTCGTTCGCTCGACGAGCGCCGCGAGGAAGTCAGAGGTCTCATCGCACAGCAGGAAAAGCTCACTCCCGAAATTTCCGCCGCGCTTGATGCGGCTGTGATCCTTGCCGAAATAGAGGACATTTACCGTCCGTTCCGTCCGAAAAGAAAAACACGCGCCTCCGTTGCGCGCGAGCGCGGTCTTGCTCCGCTTGCGGATGCACTTACGGAACAGCGCGAGGTCTACGAGCCTGCGCTTCCCGAGCTTGCGTCTTCGTTCGTAAACGAGGAGCTCGGCGTTAAATCGGCGGCTGAGGCGCTTGCCGGCGCCGCGGACATCATCGCGGAATCCATATCGGATAATGCAGACTTCAGAAGCCGTTTGCGTACGCTCACGCGAGAGGGCGGCGTGATCGAAACGAAGCAGGCGAAGGACGAGGACTCCGTTTACTCGATGTATTACGATTTTTCCGAAAAGGTATCAAAGATCGCGCCTCACAGAGTTCTTGCGATCAATCGCGGTGAAAAGGAAGAATTCCTCAAGGTCACCCTCACGCTCAATCCCGAAGTCGCGCTCTCGTATCTTTACTCAAAGGTGCTCGCTAAAAACGACAGTCCCGCAAAGGAGCTCGTCCGTGCCGCAGTTGACGACAGCTATTCGCGTTTGATCGCCCCCTCCATCGAGCGTGAGATCAGAAACGAGCTTTACGATGCCGCGTCCGAAGGCGCGATCAAGGTTTTCTCGGATAATCTCCGCAATCTGCTGCTTCAGGCGCCCATCAAGGGCAAAACCGTAATGGGACTTGACCCCGGTTACCGTACCGGCTGCAAGCTTGCGGTCGTTGACAAGACGGGCAGAGTTATCGACACTGCCGTCATCTATCCCACAAAGC
>CAZOMK010000053.1:0-10774 GCA_964580615.1 uncultured Lachnospiraceae bacterium
GTCGGCGTAAAATATCACATGATCGAGCAGGATGACGTGTACATTGATCTTTTCTACAGTATGCGTATAAGCCTCGATAATCTTAAAGCTAGATTCCCCGAATTCCGCGATTGATGTAATAATAAAAAGGACATTTGGTTATGGCAAATTTTATTTTAAGTGCGTTTGCAGATGAGTATTCGCCTGAGCTTGAGCGTCAACTTGAGGGGCTTACACGCTTCGGCATTACAAAAATAGAGCTGCGCGGAGTTGACGGTAAAAATGTTTCCGCGCTTACGGCGGATGAAGCCAAGGCTTGCAAAAAAATGCTCGATGCGGCGGGAATTTCGCTTTCCGCAGTCGGTTCTCCGCTCGGTAAAATATCGCTCGACGGAGATCTCGATGCACATTACGAGCTTACGCTCCGCGTTTGCGAAACAGCGAACATTCTCGGCTGCGACAGAGTGCGTGCATTTTCCTTTTACGATACGAACGATCGCGGAAGCGAGGTCGTTGACAGACTTGGCAAGCTTGTCGATATATGCAAATCGTCGGGCGTGCTTTTCTGCCACGAAAACGAAAAGGGTATCTACGGAGACACTCCCGAAAAGTGCCTGGAGCTGAAAAAAATATTCGGTGACGACATCGGAGTTGTGTTCGATCACGCAAACTTCATTCAGTGCGGCTGTGAGCCGTTCCCTCATGCGGTTGAGCTTTTGGGAAGCGACGTAACGTATATGCACATAAAGGATGCAACGAAAGAGGGAACAGTCGTGCCCGCGGGAGAAGGAATCGGACGTATAGCCGAAACGCTTCGCGAGCTTGATTCACGTGACGGCGATATGATACTTACGCTTGAGCCGCATTTGAGAGTCTTCAGCGGACTTGACGAGCTTGAACGCGGCGAAAAAACAAAGGTCAAGGGCACGTATTCGACAGCGGAGGAAGCGTTTGCCGCCGCGGTAGATGCCGCACGAAACGCTGTTTTATGGGCAAAGTCAAACTGAAGCTTTGAGCTTGAAAGGCAAACAAAATGAAAAGCTATAATGTGCTTGCAATGGATTTCGGAGCGTCAAGCGGACGCGGTATAGTCGGAAGCTTTGACGGAGAGAAGCTGTCGCTGAATGAGATCCACCGCTTCGAAAACAGACCCGCCATGCTCGCGGGACAGTATACGTGGGATCTCCCGTCTCTTTATTCGGAGATCGTTCTGTCAATAGGCAAAGCCGTCCAAAACGGCGGTGTTGCGTCGCTCGGTATTGATACATGGGGCGTTGACTGCGGATATATAGACCGTAACGGTCATTTGCTTGCAAATCCCGTTCATTACAGGGACACAAGAACAAGGGACGCTCGCGAAAAATTCCTTTCCGTGCTCCCTTGGGAGAAGCTTTACGGCATTACAGGTATACAGGATCTTGCTTTTAATACGGTGTATCAGATATATGCTGACGTTTTGAAAAATCCGCATATAATCAATTCCGCCGAAAAGCTTTTGTTCATGCCGGATCTGTTTAATTATTTTCTGACCGGTGTAAAGGCGACAGAATATACGATCGCGTCAACGGGCGCATTGCTTGATGCCGAAAAACGCGCGTTTTCAACTGAAATACTCGAAAAGCTCGGAGTGCCCTCAGAGCTTTTCGCTCCGATAAAGCAGCCGTCCTCGTATTTGGGGAAGCTTTTGCCCGATATAGCGGAGCTTACCGGCGCAAAAGCGCTTGACGTGATCAATGTTGCCTCGCACGATACCGCGTCGGCGGTCATTTCCGTCCCGGCAAAGGATGAGGATTTCATATACATCAGCTCCGGTACGTGGAGCTTGCTCGGAACGGAGACAAAAACGCCCGTCATTACACCCGAATCGCTGAAATACAGCTTTACAAACGAGGGCGGAGCGGACGGAACGCTGCGCGTGCTGAAAAATATAGCCGGACTTTGGCTTTCTCAGGAGTCAAGACGTCAGTGGATGCGTGAGGGAGTTAAATATTCGTTTGACGAGCTTGCGGCTATGGCAAATGCGGCGGAGTCACGCCGATTCATCATTGATCCTGACGATGAATGCTTCACTCCTGCCGGCAATATGCCGAAGCGCATCGCTGATTATTGCGAAAAAACAGGTCAGGGAAGACCCGATACACCCGGTCAGATCATCAGATGTATTTTCGATTCGCTTGCGCTGAGATACAGATGGGGCGTCGAAAAAATCAATGAGATCAAGGGCGGTGCCGCTGAATCGATCAATATCGTCGGCGGCGGAACAAAGGAAAAGGACCTTTGCAGACTTGCGGCGGACGCCTGCGGTATGCCTGTTTATGCAGGCCCGACGGAGGCTACGGCGATAGGAAATATCGCATCCCAGCTTATTTCGTCAGGTCATTTGAGCGGAATAAGCGAGGCACGCGAGGTCGTGCGTAATTCCTTTGAGGTGGAGGAGTACCTTCCCACACTTGCCGATAAAAACGCTTGGGATGAGGCGTACGGACGTTTTGTACGCCTTGTAAATAAAGAAAAATAAACTGAAATATAAAGTTTCAAGGGAAAGGATGACCTTCAAAATGAGCTATAAATCAGCAGCGGAAATTTATGCAAAATACGGCGTTGACGTCGATGCGGCGATCGAACGCGTAAAGAAAATACCCGTGTCGATGCACTGCTGGCAGGGAGACGACGTACGCGGCTTCGAAAATCCGAACGGTGACTTGACAGGTGGAATTCAAACAACGGGCAATTATCCCGGACGCGCATCGAATATCACTCAGCTTCGTGCTGATTTTGATAAGGCGGCGTCGCTTATCCCCGGAAAAAAACGCATAAATCTTCACGCGATATATCTTGATAACGGCGGAGAAAACGTCGGAAGATGCGATATCGAGCCGAAGCATTTTGCGTCGTGGGTCGAGTGGGCACGCGACAGAAAGCTCGAAATCGACTTTAACCCCACCTGCTTTTCTCATCCGATGAGCGATTCGGGGCTCACTCTCTCGTCTCCTTCGGAGGAGATCAGAGCGTTTTGGATCGAGCATTGCCGCCGCAGCCGTAAAATTGCCGAGTATATCGGTAAGGAGCTCGGTCAGACTGTTGTTACGAATTATTGGGTGCCGGACGGATATAAAGATACGCCTGCCGATCGTTACGGCACAAGAAAGCGTCTTGCCGATTCGCTTGACGCTGTATTCGCGGAGAAAATCGACGAAAAATATAACAAGGACGCAGTCGAGGGCAAGGTTTTCGGCATCGGCGCCGAAAGCTTTACCTCAGGCTCGAATGATTTTTACCTTGGATACGCTATCTCTCGCAAAAAGCTGCTTACGCTTGATGCGGGCCATTTTCATCCGACGGAATTTATCTCCGATAAGATCAGCACCGCGCTCCTCTTTATGCCGGAGATCCTGCTCCATGTTTCGCGCCCCGTCCGTTGGGACAGCGACCATGTAGTGACTTACGACGATGAGCTCCGCGCGATCGCCTGCGAAATTTTGCGTGCCGGCGAAGAAAAAGTGCATATAGGTCTCGATTTCTTCGACGCGTCGATAAACCGTATAGCAGCGTGGGTCATCGGTACAAGAAATATGCAGAAAGCGCTTCTTTTCGCTGCGCTTGAGCCGAGCGCACTGCTTCGCGAATTTGAAGAAAAGGGCGATTTCACATCTCGCCTTGCTCTGATGGAGGAAATCAAGACGTTGCCGTTTTCTGATGTATGGCAGCATTACTGCGAGACGGAGGGTGTGCCCGCAGGCGGCGAATGGCTTGACGAGGTTCGTGCTTACGAGCATAAAATTCTCTCCGAACGTCTGTGATTTTGAGTAAAATCGCACCGAAAGAGGTACAAAATGCTTGATAATTTAATATTCAGCGTGAACACTGTCCTTCCGCTGTGCTTTTTTGTACTGCTCGGAGTGTTTTTACGCAATAAAAAAATGTTTACTCAGGAGTTCTTTTCCGGAGTGGACAAGTTTGTGTTTAAGCTTGCGCTTCCTTGCATGATCTTTCTCGACGTGCTTGAATGTGACGTCTCTCAGCTCACCGACGTTTCGCTTATAAGCTTTGTCGTGATCGGAATAACGCTTTCCGTCGCTGTTTTATATGTGACAGTGCCACTTTTTGTGAAGGAAAAGGCTCGTCAGGGGGCGTTTATTCAGGGCGTGTACAGATCCAATTTTGCCGTTCTCGGTGTTTCGCTTGCGGGCGGACTTGCCGGCGATGACGGACTTGCCGCAATAGCGGTGGCAATGCCGTTTACGATCGTTTTGTTCAATGCCTACGCTGTTATCACGCTGTCCGTCTTTACGGAACGCGAAAACAGGCAGAGCGCGAAGACTGTCGTGCTGACTGTTTTGAAGGACATCATCTCAAATCCGCTTATAATCGCAACGGTGACGGCGCTGATCTTTATGCTGATCCGTGAAAATTTCGGATTTGAGCTTCCGACGGCGGCTCTTTCGATAGCTGAGCGACTTGCGGACACTGTATACGCGATGGCGATGATCAGTCTCGGAGCTTCGATGACAAAGGAAAGCTTCGGTGACGGAAAGCTTAAAACAGCGATCGTCGCCGCGGCGTTGAAAACAGTCGTGCTTCCCGCTGTGGCTGTTACCGTGGCGGCGCTTCTCGGATTTACGGGTGCGAGAATATGTGTTGTTTTCGTGCTTTTCGGCGCGCCGTCTGCAATTTCAAGCTATATCATGGCAAAAAACATGAAAAGCGACGCCGAGCTTGCGGGACAAATATTGCTTGTTTCAACTATAATGAGTCTCGGAACGATATTTGCGGGAGTTTTTATACTGAAAACGATCGGACTTATTTGATAAACAAAAAAGACGCGCACTGCGCGTCTTTTTTTATGTTCAGCTTATTTTGCTTCCCCAAATCGAGTGATTGTTTTCGCCGATGAGAGAGAAGGTCATTGTTTCCTTGTGCTTTCTGCTTTCGTCGTACTGCTTGAAGAAGATGCCCTTGTACGTCTTACCCTTGATCTCAAAGGTCGCATAATAGCCTTTTCCGTCATCGCCCGTGACCTGCTCCCATGTACCCGTAACGTCTCCGGCTATTTTTCCGTCGGCGGTGAGCTCAACTGTCAAGGTCGGAAGCATATCGGTGAAGGTCGTTTCAGCGGCAAGACCGTGATCTACATATTCGTACGTGCCGACGATATCGTCAAGCTCGTAGCCTTTTTCGGAAATAACGCTGCCCTGATGCTCATATACGGCAGTGACGGGCCAACCGTCTTGATTCATGAACTGCTGATGTACGCGGACCGCGTGCCATTCGTTTCCGAGGTTAAAACGGGTGTGATAAATAAGATAGTGCTGACCGTCGGAGTCAATGAATGCGGAGTTGTGACCCGGCGACATATATCCCTTGTTGCTGTTGTCGCCGTTGCCTTTAAGCGAGGAAAAATAATAATTTCCGAAAAGCTTGATGCCTTTGTTTGATTGATTTGTGCCTGCCGCCTTACATATTGCCGAATTTCCCGCCGCGTCAACATACGGGCCGTTGACGTTCTCGGATCTGAACAAACGAATGTGATATCCGGAGAAATTATCGGTTGCGTTCAGACCACAGTAGGATAAGTACATATAGTAATAACCGGTGTCCTTGTCCCAAACGATGTAGGAGCCCTCTCCCGTGCCGCCGTAGCCGCCGGAGAGCTTATATCCGAAATAAGCGTCGGATTTGTTGTTTTGCGTTTTATATGTTGTGTTGTAATCGCGCAGACCTGTTTCGTTGTCGAGCTTGAGCAGGAATATGCCGCCGAACCAAGAGCCGTAGGACATCCAAAGCTCGCCGTTTTCATCGTAGAAAACACAGGGGTCGATGGCGTTCGGGCCAATCTGAGAATTCCATTTTCCGTTTGAAACATAGCGAGTAATTTTTGTGCCGCCCGTGACCTTCTCGAAATCGGTCATTTTTGCCTGCTTGGAGTTAGTGAAGCCGGAGTAGACAACGGTTCCGACTCTTGTGTACTTTCCGTTGATCTTGTCCGATGTCAAAAGAACGATCGAGGAATAGTAATTGTCGCCGTTGATGGACATATACATACACCATTTTCCCATGGCTTCGTTGTATATGACGTCGGGCGCCCACATATTGCCGCTTACGTCGTAGGAGGAATTACCCAGCTCTGACCATTCGGCGTCCTCTTTGAAGAGCTTTTTATAAGATGAATCCATCGGCAGTGACATTTGCGACCAATTTGCAAGATTTGAGCTTACAGCCCAGCCTCTGTGCGAGCCGAAAAGATAGTATTTGCCGCTTGTGCTGTCGTAAACGATGCTGGGATCGTGAACGGTGATTCTGCTTAATGTGAGACGGTTTTTACCGTATTTGAGCTCATCATAGCCGGATTCGTCTGAGGGGACGTCGGTGTCGGGTGCGGACGTTGACGAGGAGGGGGTGTCCGTGCTGTCCGGAGTGTTATCGGAATTGTCCGCACAAGCAGACATAACGGGCAGGATGAGCATGACAAAAACGAGAAGTATCGCTGTCAAACGTGTTTTCATTTTGCAAACCTCATAGTTTATCTTATTTTATTACAGTATAGCATACGACAGTGGCTTGTGTCAAATTATAATTGTGTGAAATACAAAAAACGCATTGTTAAATGCGTTTTTTGGTGTTATTTTATTAAGCCTGCGCTTCGACTTCAGCTTCGACAGAGTCAAGCTTCGGAAGCTTTTTCTTCCAACCGCCGATAACAAACGCGATCGTGGTGATTATCATGCCGGCAACCCACGAAGTAAGCAGGGAAATCGGCAGTGCAAGGTAGTTACCGTCCGGAAGTGCTTCCGAAACAGTGAAGTGAGCGATGATGTACGCGATCGGAACGCGGAGAACGACTGTTGTGAGAAGTGAGATCCACATAGGCGTCATCGTGTCGCCCGCGCCGCGCATAACGCCGGAAAGCGACTGAGTTACGCCCATTGCGATATATCCGATAGCGAGTATTGTTATGAACGTTTTACTGATCGAGATCAGCTCCTCAGTTTCGGTGAAAAGACGAATCAGCGGATCGGCAAATATGAGAATAAGCGCCAAGAAGAACGCGGAAACGGAAACAGCCATTACAGTACCTTGAACGGCACCCTTTTTGATTCTGTCATACTTTCTTGCGCCGACGTTTTGACCGGTGAACATCGTAAGCGCCTGACCGAATGAGAAGTTTGGCATCATCGCAAAGCCGTCAACGCGCATGACAACAACGTTTGCGGCGATGATAGTCTTTCCGAAGCTGTTTGTAAGGCTTTGAACGACGAGCATTGCCATCGAGAAGATCACCTGCGTGATTCCGGAGGGGATACCGAGACGTATGATCTGCATTGTGATCGTTTTGTCAAGCTTGAGACAGTTTTTGTCCAGATCGAACAGGTCATGCATCGACATAAGCTTGAAAAGACAGAACACAGCGGAAATACCCTGAGCGATGACAGTTGCGAGAGCAACACCGCCGACCTCCATTTTCTGAACGAAAACAATGTCAAGTCCGATGTTGAGGACTGTTGCAATCAGAAGATATACGAGAGCCGAGACAGAGTCACCGAGTCCGCGAAGGATACCGGAAAGGATATTATAAAAGAAGAATCCGGCAATACCCCAAAAATAGATGTTAAGATAATCCTCACACCAGCCGATTATGGAATCGGGCGTTTTAAGAAGGTTGAGGAGGGGCTTAGTGAGAAGTGGCCCGATGATCATGATGATTCCTGACGCGATAAAGGCGAGCGTGATGCAGTTGCCGATCGTTTTTGAAAGATTTTTACGGTCGCAAGCACCGAAATACTGGGCTACAAGGATGCCGGCACCTGTGGAGATACCGATCAAAAGAGCCAAGAGCAGATTAAGAATGGGGGATGCGCTGCCGACCGCGGAAAGAGCGTCGTCTCCGACATATTTTCCTACAACGATAGAGTCTGCGGTATTGTAAAGCTGCTGAGCCATGTTGCCTATGAGCATGGGAATCGAAAATTCAGCGATTCTGAGCCAAGGCGCTCCGACAGACATATCCTTCGGCGCGAAGAATGATTTTAATGACATTTACAGAGCCTCCGATATTAGTACAATTACTGATAATCATATCATATTTGCGATTCCGTGTCAAAGTTATAATTCGACAATAAATACGGACTTTTTATATGTATGTTTATTCATATTGCGATTTTTGCGAGACGGCGGCAAAAAAAGCTTCCGAAACGAATAAAATTGTTAATGTTAAAGAAAAATACAATATTTTTGTCGTTAGGTGTGTTATAATAGAAACCAACTAAGCATTTACTTGAGGATAAATATGAAAAAATATAAATCCGAGATAAAAAAAGCGGCTTTTACTGTGTTAAAATGCTTGCCGATCGCAGTTGAGATCTTTGTCTTTGCCTTGGCGAACAAAACCGCAAAGCCGACAAAAGAATCGCTGATTTTTTATGTTTTGAATCTGTTTTTGATTGCGGTAACAGCCGCGTTCCTTTTTGCGAAAACGGGGAAGTGCCGTGCCGCTTCACGGACGCTTTTCGCGATTGCGCCCGCGGCGTCGTTTTTGCTTCTCGAAAGCATGATAAGGAATCCGTTTGATATAAAATTCAAGATCATTTTGCTCAATATGGCGATACTGTACATCGTTTCGGCACTGTTGCTTTTCGCGTGCGGACGAACCTCGGTGCCGGTTTTTTTCGTTGCGCTGTACGGCTTTGTCGCGGGAACGGCAGAGCACTTTGTGCTTATTTTCAGGGATGCGCCGCTTTTCCCCTGGGATCTGAAAAGTCTCGGCACGGCGGCGTCCGTCGTTGACAATTACAGCTTCGATATACCGTATTCAATGGCGGCGTCAATGTGCGCGCTTGTGGTAATAATGACGCTTGCCTTCGTCTTTGATTCAAAGCTTTGCTTCCGCAAAACAGAAAAATCACGCGGATTTAAGATGCAAACGAGAAAATATGACCGAAAATACAATGCGATCGTTCGGACTGTCGCATCGCTTCTTGCGCTTGTGATGCTTGTCGGCGTCGTGTATTACGTGAATTTGGACAGATCGTACACAGACTTCGGAATGTATCCGTATTTGTTCACGCCGAAGGTCGTGTACTCGCGAAACGGCTTTACCGTTGCGTTTTTGTCAATGCTCCGCTATGTGAATGTGTCTAAGCCGGATGGATATTCCGACGAGCTTTTGGAGGAAATAAAGCAAGAGTATTCAGAGGTGGCAGACGATAAAAACGCTCAGATAGATCAGGTGTCTGTTAAAAATCCGGACATTATCGTCATAATGAACGAAGCGTTTTCGGATCTGTCCGTTTTGACCGACTTCAAAACGAACGAGGACTATATGCCGTTTCTTCGTTCGCTCTCCGAAGACACGATCAAGGGAAATCTTCATGTGTCTGTCCTCGGTGGAAACACGGCAAATACTGAATTTGAATTCTTGACGGGCAGCAGCATGGCGTTTTTGCCGACAGGCTCGATCCCGTATCAGCAGTACATCAAGGGCGAAACCCCGTCGCTTGCCGCACAGCTTGCAAATGCGGGATATGACACAATGGCGATCCACCCGTACAATACAAAGGGCTGGAACAGAAATACCGTTTATCCCTATTTCGGCTTCGAAAAAGCTGTCTTTAAGGCGGATATGAAATCGAAATATTCAATTTGCAGGCAGTATGTCACAGACCTTTCCTGCTACAGATATTTTTTGAGCGATATCAAGCAGAGCGCCTCTCCCGATAAGCCGAAATTCGTATTTTGCGTAACGATGCAAAATCACGGAAGCTACACGACAAAGTACGACAACTTCAATTATCAGGCGATAACGGCAACGGGACTCGAAACGGACGTTAAGCTGTCAACGTATCTTTCGCTTATTAAAAAATCGGACGACGCGATGGAGTACCTGATGGAAAAGCTTTCGGCTTCAAGCAGACCGACGATAGTTTGCTTCTTCGGAGATCATCAGCCGGCGGCGACTGTGTCAAATAAGCTTTTGAAGAAGTACGGTGTCACAATAGACGACGAAAACATCTCGGAGCTTGAGCAAAGATATATAGTGCCGTTTTACATTTTGGCAAATTACGATATCAAGGAAGCGGAATATGAGGCGATCAGCGCGAATTATCTTTCGACGCTGCTTCTTGAAACAGCGGGAATAAGGCTTACCGATTCGCAGGCGTTTTTGAGCGAGCTTTTTAAGACATATCCCGTCATAACGGCGAACGCAGTGATTGATTCGGGCGGAAATGTGTATTCCTACGATGAGAAGCGCGATGACGAGCTCATCCTCAAGTACGCGGCAGTGCAGTACAGCTGTCTTTTCGACGGCGACAAATCGGGACTTTTCAAATACAGGTATTAAAATTAAGCTGTCAAATAAAAAAAGAAGGCGTCACGCCTTCTTTTTTTATTTGATTTCGACGTTTACTTTTTTGCCGACCGTGTTGGCTGCCGCCTTCATAACGGAGCGTATCGCTCTTGCGATTCTACCGTGGCGTCCGATTACCATACCCATATCGGACTCGGCTACCGTAAGCGTTAAGTTAACGGTATTGTCGTTTTCCTGTTCCGTTACCGAAACTTCATCGGGGTGATCGACAATAGCTTTGGCAATATCAGATAAAACTTTGGAAAGTTCGATCATTATATGCACCTCGATTCGTCCCGGCATCCCGAGAGAATCTGTCCTTTCTGAGATTTAAGAAGAAAAGTTGACTCGATGATACCGCTCTTTTTGAGAAGTGCCTTTACGGTATCTGTCGGCTGTGCGCCGTTGGAGATCCACTTCTTAGCCTTTTCTTCGTCAACCTTGATGGTGGAA
>CAZOMK010000054.1:0-10538 GCA_964580615.1 uncultured Lachnospiraceae bacterium
GCCGTAGCCCTTTGTAATAAAGCCGATGACGGGATCTCCGGGGAGCGGATTACAGCATTTTGCGAATTTGACCGAGCATCCGGTTTCGCCGTCAACGACGATGCCGCTTGACGACTTCACGCGCTTCGCCGTTGTATGGACATTTTCCGTGACGAGAGGCATGGTGGGCACCTCCGACTTAACGACGCGATCGAACTCATCCTTCAGCTTTTGCAGTATCTTTGTCATCGAGATACCGCCGTAGCCGAGCGTATTGTAAAGGTCATCCGCGGACTGTATACCGATGCGGCGCGCGACATTGGTTACGATCTCCTGCTTTTGCGCCTCGGAATAATCTCTTGCGAACTTTGTAAATTCGCGGTCTATATCCGCCTTACCGACAAGGATATTTTCCGGACGCTTCTCTTTTTTGAACCACGCACGGATTTTTCCTCTCGCTTCGCTCGTTGCCGCTATTTTAAGCCAATCGCGGCTCGGCCCCTTTGACGCGGACGACGTCAATATTTCGACGATCTCGCCGTTATTGGGGACGCGATCTATCGGTGCGATGACGCCGTTGACCTTTGCGCCTATCATCCTGTTTCCGACAGCGGAGTGTATTGCATAGGCGAAGTCAATGATTGTTGAGCCCTGCGGAAGCGCGATTATATCGCCCTTTGGCGTAAAGACGAAGGTTTCGTCGTGATAAACGTCGATCTTAAAGGCTTCGAGGAATTCGTCGGAGTCACGCGTATCATCCTCGATCTCTATGAGCTTCGATATCCACTGAAGCTTTTTGTCGATCTCATCGCGGGACTCTGCTCCGGACTTATATTTCCAATGCGCCGCAATACCGTATTCCGCGATCTGATGCATTTCGCGAGTACGTATTTGCACCTCAAACGGGATTCCGTCGCGTCCGATAACAGTTGTATGGAGCGACTGATACATATTCGGCTTAGGCGTCGAAATATAATCCTTGAAGCGTCCGGGCATTGATTTATAGAGCTCATGGATTATGCCGAGGACGGTATAGCATTCAAGCTCCGTACCGACGATTATACGAATTGCGTAAAAGTCGTATATTTCGTCGAAATTCTTTTTTTGATCGTACATTTTGTGGTATGTACTGAAAACCGTTTTTACTCTGCCCGAAAGGGTGAAGTCTATATCGTACTTTGAGAGCTTTGATTCTATATACTGCTGTACGTTTTCGATAAAATCGCGAGTCTGACCGTACTTTTTCTCGATATACTCGCTCACCTCTGCGTATCCGATCGGATCGAGGTACGAAAGTGCGAGATTTTCCAGCTCCTGCTTGATTTTTTGGATACCGAGACGGTGTGCGAGCGGCGCATAAACGTACATTGTTTCAAGCGCTGTCGAGCGGCGCTTCGCCTCCGGACGGGCGGAAAGCGTCCGCATATTATGAAGTCTGTCGCAAAGCTTGATAAAGATGACTCTTATATCCTTTGACATTGCGAGCAGCATCTTTCTTATGTTCTCGATCTGACGTGATTCTCTGTCCTCTACATGGATCGAGACCATTTTCGTAAGACCGTCAACGAGCTCCGCGACAGTCTGCCCGAAGCGGGACGTGATCTCGTCGATGTTTGTTTTGTCCGGGCAGTCCTCGACGGTATCGTGCAAAAGCGCAGTAACTATACTGTCCGTATCAAGTCCGAGCGAGGCTGCGATCTCGGCAACGGCAACTGGATGATTTATATACGCCTCTCCGCTTTGACGGTACTGACCGTTATGAAGCTCGTATGCGTAATCGAAAGCGGCTCTGATCTTATCCCAATTGTAAAATTTGCCGTATGCTCCGATCGTTTCCGAAAACTCGGAATATATTTTTTTGCGTTCCGAGATCATTGTTTCATCATTCATCTGCCGTCACCTCCGTCATTTTTTCAAATTATGCTCATCTGTACTTATATTTTGATCTGAGCCTTTTCAAAATATTTGATTTTTCAAGCTGAACCTTTTCGTTTGACGGCGACATTCCGACAGTAAATCTGTCTCGATCCGTTTCTTTGACCGTCAAAATATTCATTTCCGAAAAAATATCGAAGATCAGTCTCAGCTTAATGTAATTCATTCGTACCATTCCGTCAACAAGCGCCGCCGCGCCTCTTGCCGTCACATCGGTACGCTTCATGCTTATTTCATGCCGCATAACGCGATAAACAGCCGCAAAATCCTCCCTTGACGGGATATACTCATCGAGCTCCGTTTCCGCGTCAATGCTTTCTCCGCGGAGCATTTTTACGTAAAGCTTGTACTCATTGTTTTCGACCGTAAGCTGTTCTTCGCTCTTTTTGACAGCACGGACTATCATCTGCGCCGAGCGTTCGCCGCGGAATTCGTTTACGTCAAGATTATACATAACGTCGATCGTATCGCCCGCATAGACGTCGAGCTCCTCCGGCGAAACGGAGAAGCACATTGCGTTAACGCAAGCGCTACCGTCTGTAAGTATAAGGCGCGTATGCTTATTTGAGCCGACGCCGAACACATTTTTCACAGTCAGTCCCGTCGTTATGTACACAGGGGTCGGATTTCCGACACCGTAAGGCTCAAGCAAGAGCAGCTCATCGGCAAGTCGGAGATTTACCTCGTTGAATTCAAGGACATCGTCCGCTGTAAGAGTCGGTTCCTCCGTTAATGCCGCAAGACTTTTACGTGCTGCATCGTTAACGGCACGTTTGAGATCGTCGAGCTTATCGCGACGTACAGTAAGTCCCGCCGCAAGCTCATGGCCGCCGTATTTTTCAAGATATTCGCCGCACGCGCCGAGCGTTTCGACCAAATTAAGACCGCGGACGCTTCTGCCGGAGCCTTTTCCGAAATCGTCCGGCTTTCCTTCGCACCCCTCAAAGGAGATCAAGATTGAAGGACAACCGAATTTCTCGGTGACTCTCGACGCAACTATACCGATAATACCGTTATGCCATTTTTCATCGGACACTATGATTACGGGATCCTTTGAAAAATCATGTGTTTTCGACACCTTTGCGTAAGCTTCCTCGGCAATCACGTTTTCAAGGAGCTGTCGCTCTCTGTTTACGGCGCAAAGCTTTTCGGCAAGCTCATGTGCATAGGCTTCGTCGTCTGTCAAAAAAAGCTCAACCGCTCTTGACGCATCGTTTATACGTCCTGCCGCATTGATACGCGGAGCGATCGTATAGCTGATATAGCTTGACGTGATTCGCGGGGGCTTTTGCTTTCCGCCCGCCGCGCTTTCCATAAGTGCCGCAAGTCCGACTCTTTTTTCCGCTTCCATGCGCGAAAGACCGTAGCTGATTATAAGTCTGTTTTCATTGGAGACGGGCATTACGTCCGCGACAGTACCGATAGCGACAAGATCTATATATTTATTGCTTACGTTCATTACGGCGCGTTCGAGATCTCCGTCCGTATGAAGCTCGTTTTCGAGCGCGCACACAAGCTTATATACAACTCCGACGCCGGCAAGCTCCGAAAACGGATACTCGCTGTCGCGCCTTTGCGGATTGACGACAGCATCGGCATCGGGGAGCACCTCCCTGCACTCATGGTGATCCGTCACGACAACATCGCATCCGAGCAATTTCGCGAGCTTTATTTCGTCAATGGCGGTAATTCCCGTATCGACAGTGATTATAAGTCCCGCGCCCTCCTCGATCATACGTTTTACGACGCCCTCGGACATACCGTAGCCCTCGTTACTGCGCTTGGGGATGTAATATTCCACATTTGCTCCGCACGAAGCGAGGTAAAGATAAAGCACGCTGACCGAAGTGACTCCGTCAACGTCGTAGTCACCGTAGATCATTATTTTTTTATTTTCCGTCAGTGCGTCCTTTATTTTGCAAACCGCCTTACCTATATCGGGCATAAGGTACGGATTATGGAACGCACCGATCTCGCGTCTTATGAAAGCCCCCGCCGATTCCGGCGTTTTGCAACCGCGCTTATAAAGCAATCTCGCAAGCGCAGACGAAACTCCGAGTGATTTTTTTATCTCGCAAACGGCGTTTTCGTCAAGCTCGCCGGTCACTTCCCATTTTCGCTTGTTTCTGTATTTGTTTTCCGCTGACATTTATTCCTCTTTTCAGAAAGTTATTGTTCCGTTTTTTCTCCGAACTTCACCTCAAGCGAATATGTTCCTATTTCATAAATAATATTTTCGGAATTGATCTCGATCGTAACGGGAACTGTGACCGTTCCGGAGGTCGATTCGTCATAAAGCGAAAGATCAAGCTTGGGTGTTACGCTTAAATACGGCAATTCGTAAAGCTCCGCGTTCGATCCGCGCAAAATAACGGAGATGAACTTATCATCTATGCTGTATACGGCGCCGTTCGGATTTTCGATCTCAAGGTAGTCTATCGGGAGCATCATTTTTCTTGTCGTTGTGCCGATATTCGAGACAGTCACATCGACAAATTCAACTCCGGAGAGATTTTCGATTCCTTCCGGCATTGTGAGCTTAACGGAGATCGTTTCGTCATCGTCAACCTTTTTTTCGTCTATCGTTGTAACGACGATCGTATCGAGCGAAGTGACGAGCGCGGCGTCTCCCTTGACGTAAACCGAATTTGCAGACATTGTAACGGAGCTGTTTTCGTCATTGAAATAGCCGTACTTATAATTGACGGACAGCGGCACCTCTTTATACGCATAAACGGGCACCTTGACGCTGATCTCGGAATGAGTGGTTGTAACGAAAGGATTCGTTACGACGCCTCCGTCCTTATCTATGAGCTTAACGTTTGCGTAAACAGTCAAAGACGAGGTCACACGTCCGAGATCGGGGATAGTAGCCTCGGCGTAATCAATATCGGAAAGATAGCGCGAGGGTCCCGTAACCGTTATTGTTTCGACGGAAAGCTCAGGGTCTCCGAGTGAATATTCGGACTCGATTATAAGCTCGCCGTACTTTGTTTTTACGTCAAGCGTTCGCGTTTCTTTCTTATCAACAAGCACGGTGACCGATTCGACGGAGCGCGACACGATGGCGGCGTCCTTTTCAATGGAAACAACGACCGGGAGCGTATACTCTCCGACGGATTTTATCGACTTAACATCGGCTGTGACGCTGAAATCCTCCGCTGTTATACCGGAAATTTCGTTTTTACGTCCGCGCACAGTTATGTTGATCGTATTTGAATATCCGCTGTATATTGTAAGTCCGTTATCTATCTCGATATCGTCGGTGTTAATGAGTGTGATCGGGACGTTTTCGAAGGTCTCCTCCCAGTCCGGATTTTCGGAATCCATAACGTATATCCAAAGCACAAGTGCAATGAGCAGGCAAACGAACTTTGCCGCGATGTGATGATTTTTTCGAGCTTCGGTCTTATTTTTCATCTCGCAGCGTCTCCTCTCCCGACTTTTTTTCGCGTTTTTTGTTTTTTTGCTTTTTAACGCGCTTGATAACGCCGTACTTTGCCGAATCCTCATCGGCGTCGAAAAGCGAAAGCAGCTCGGATTTCAGCGTTTCATTTGTATAGTTGCGCGTGATCTCACCGTTTATGACAACGGAAACGTTGCCCGTTTCCTCGCTGACGACAACAACGACAGCGTCGCTGTTTTCGGAAAGACCTATCGCGGCACGGTGACGCATTCCGAGCGCTTTAATGAGGTCTGTGCGCTGTGTGAGCGGAAGCAGACAGCCTGCGGCGTGAATACGCCCGTTTCTGATGATCATCGCGCCGTCATGAAGCGGTGCCTTATTGAAAAAGATATTTTTTATAAGCTCGGATTGAACATCTGCGTTTACGACAGTACCGGTAATGATCTGATCGCCCAAAAGAGTTGTGCGCTCCATAACGATAAGCGCGCCTGTTTTATCGTCGGACATATCGAAAACAGCCTCTGTGACTTCGTCGATAACATTTTTGATATTTTCCGTCGATTTTGATTCGCCTAACGCTTTAACGCCTTTTATTGATTCTCCACCGAGCATTTCGAGCGCAGATCTCAGCTCCGGCTGGAACACAACGATCACGGTGATAAGACCGATCTGGAAAACGTTTGTCAAAAGGAACTGCGCCGTTTGCATATCAAAGGCGCGCGTAAGCATCAAAAGAACGATAAAAACGGCAACGCCGAGCGCAAGCTTTCCGGCGCGTCTTGTTTTTATGAATTTATAGACGTAATAAAACAGCAGTGTTACAAAAAGGATATCCAAAACGTCAACAAATCTCATGAGCTTGAGCGTTCCCCAAAGGTCAAGCACAAAAGCCTCAGCCCATTCCCAAAACATTTTCATACACTTTCATTGCCTCCGTATAAAAGCACTCTGTTATCTAAAAAAAGCAGGCGCGCCGCACAAAACAGCGCCAATACTGCGATTATTGCATAGTTAGGATAATATTATAACACGAAATTGTGAATAGTTCAAATAAAATCACAAAAAAATAATACATTTTCGATTCTCTGACATGGTTTGTTTTTCTTTGAATTCACGAGCGTAGCTCGCGATATGCAATTTCCACATATAATTTTCTCATTTTTCGCTCGATTTTAACGATTTTGCACTTTCAATAAATATTCGTTTATGCTATAATATCAAATAAATAATTTTTATCCTAAGAAAAAGTCATGTTCAAAAAAAGAATTATAATAATCGCCGGTCACTACGGTGCCGGAAAAACAAACGTCGCAACAGCACTTGCGATAAAAGAAAAAAGCGAAAATCCCGAAAAAACAGTCACATTGATAGATCTCGACACTGTGAATCCGTACTTTCGTGCCGCCGACGCCGAAAGCGAGCTGAAGCTTGCCGGAGTCAGACCGATCCTGCCTGAATTTGCAAACACAAACGTTGACATTCCGACGCTTCCGCCTGAGATTACATCGGTATTTTTATCTGACGAGACTGCATTTTTTGACGTTGGCGGAGATGACGGTGCAACCGCTCTCGGTGTATTTGAAAAGGACATATCACGAATCGGATACGAGATGCTTTACGTCATAAATATGTACCGTCCGCTCACCGAATCGCCTGAGGACGCCGTACTTGTTATGCGCGATATCGAGTCGTATTCGCGTCTGAAATTCACTGGAATAATCAACAATTCAAACCTCGGCTCGGAAACGGACGCAGACACCGTTATCGGCTCGCTTGATTATGCAAACGAGGTTGCGAAGCTTGCGGGGCTTCCGATCGTTTTCACGTCTCATACAGTCGATGACCCGTCCTTAAAATGCATAAATAATTCCCTTTTGATGAAAAATTATACAAAAGCTTTTTTTTAGAGCGAACATCGGATGCATCGTTTTTGCAATTTTTGCTTAAGCGCTTTGCATTCCGTATCCATACTACATTAAAAGAAAGGTGCGTTAACAAAATGAACAGAGTAACCATCAACACCGATCGTTGCCGCGGCTGCGGTCTTTGCGAGGATGTATGTCCCAAGCACATTATCACACTTTCCGGTCACAAGCTGAACGCGCAGGGCTATCACCCCGCCGAGATCACGGATATGTCCTTGTGTATCGCCTGTGCAATGTGTGCCACCATGTGTCCCCATGTTGTAATTAAAGTTGAAAAGAACGTCTGAAAGGAGCAAAACTATGGCAAAAGTATTAATGAAGGGCAATGAGGCGATTGCGGAAGCCGCTATAAGCGCCGGTTGTCTTTACTATTTCGGTTACCCCATCACTCCCCAAACGGAAATCGCGGAATACATGGCAAAGCGTATGCCCAAGGTCGGCGGTCTGTGCCTCCAGGCAGAGTCCGAGATTGCGGCGGTCAATATGCTGCTCGGCGCTTCGGCGTCCGGTACGCGCGCGATGACCTCATCCTCCTCCCCCGGAATCAGCCTTAAAAGCGAAGGTATTTCATACATAGTAGGCTCCGATCTTCCCGCTGTTATAGTTAACGTACAGCGCGGCGGTCCCGGTCTCGGCGGGATTCAGCCCTCTCAGGCGGACTATTATCAGGCTACGAAGGCTTACGGTCACGGCGATATGCATCTGATCGTGCTTGCGCCCTCCACCGTTCAGGAAATGGCTGCTCTCACGCAGGACGCATTCGACCTTGCCGATATTTACCGCACACCCGTTATCATACTTGCGGACGGCGCTATCGGTCAGATGATGGAGCCTGTTGATTTTTCCGCACGTACACCGAGAAGTATCCCCGAAAAGACTTGGGCTACAAATGGTCACAACGGAAAACGTCCTCACAATGTCATTAATTCGCTTGTTATGGATCCCGAAGGACTTGAGCGCTCGATAGTTGACCGCTTCGACCGTTACCGTCAGATCGAAGAAAATGAGGTTCAGTGCGAGCATTACATGACGGACGACGCCGATATCGTATGCGTTTCCTTCGGAATCACTGCACGTATTGTCAAATCCGCGATCGCGCTTGCAAGAGAAGCGGGCGTAAAGGTCGGATTGCTCCGTCCCATCACTGTTTGGCCCTTCCCCAACAAGGAAATAAACGCACTTGCGGACAGCGCAAAGGCTTTCCTTTCCGTTGAGCTTTCGATGGGTCAGATGGTCACCGACGTTAAGCTTGCCTGCGGTTGCCGCCGTCCCGTTGAATTCTACGGACGCACCGGCGGTGTTCTTCCGAGCCCCCGCGAGGTTGCGGATAAGCTTATCGAAATGTCTAAGAAATATATTTGAGGAGGTTTTCATAATGTCAGTAGTATTTGATAAACCGAAGGCTCTTTGTGACGTCACAATGCATTACTGCCCCGGCTGCACTCACGGAATCGTTCACCGTCTTGTTGCCGAGGTGATTGACGAGCTTGATATCGAAGGCAAGACGATCGGCATCGCTCCCGTCGGCTGCTCCGTTTTTGCGTATAATTACTTCAACTGTGATATGATCGAAGCTCCGCACGGTCGCGCTCCCGCTGTTGCAACGGGCGTTAAGCGCACTCATCCCGACAATGTTGTATTTACATATCAGGGTGACGGCGACCTCGCCGCTATCGGAACTGCCGAAACCGTTCATTCCGCGACTCGCGGCGAAAATATAACGATAATTTTCATCAACAACTGCATTTACGGTATGACAGGCGGTCAGATGGCGCCCACGACGATCGAGGGTCAGGTCACAACGACAACTCCCTACGGACGTAACCCCAAAATTCAGGGCAATCCCGTAAGAGTTTGTGAAATGCTTTCCACGCTTGACGGCGTTGCGTACGCGCACCGCGTTTCCGTAGACACACCCGCGAATGTACGTAAGGCTAAGGCGGCGATCAAAAAGGGCTTCCAAAATCAGCTTGACAAAAAGGGCTTTTCCATAATCGAGGTTCTTTCGACCTGCCCCACTAACTGGGGACTTGCCCCCAAGGATGCGCTTCAGTGGCTTCGTGACAACATGATGCCGCATTATCCGCTCGGAGTTTACAAGGATATTGACGAAACGGAGGCAAAATAAGATGACACATAACATTCTCATTGCCGGTTTCGGCGGTCAGGGCGTGCTTTTCGCAGGAAAGGCTCTCGCAAAGATGGCGATGCACTCGGATCTTCACGTAACGTGGCTTCCCTCCTACGGCCCCGAAATGCGCGGCGGTGCGGCTAACTGCTCGGTAATTATCTCCGATAACGACATTGGTTCCCCGCTCGTCCCCAATCCGGACATTCTCATTGCGTTTAACATTCCGTCATTTGACAAGTTCGTTCCGAACGTTAAGGCGGACGGCGCTGTCTTTGCCGATTCAACAATGATCGACAAAAAGACGGATCGCACCGACATAAACGCGTATTACATTCCCGCGTCCAAGATTGCAGACGAAAACGGACTCAAGGGTCTTGCGAACGTTGTCGTTTTGGGATACATCCTCAAGAAAACGGGAATTTTCGAATATGACGCATTCCTTGCCGACATTATATCGGCTATTCCCGCGTCCAAGTCCGCTCTCATTGAGGGCAACACAAAGGCGCTTCGTCTCGGCTTCGAATTCGAAGAATAAAAGCCGCGGACATTTGAAAACAGACGTAAAAAACCGCCGACAGCTCGCAAATTGCGAACCGTCGGCGGCTTTTTGTTTGGTTTTGTTTGTTTTGTCTGGTTTCAAGCTCGTTTAAGAAATCCAAGCGCGGACGCACACGGCTTTTACCGACAAAAGATCAGTGATTTGCCGCTTCTTCGGCTCTGTGCTTTTCGATTTCCGCAAGCTCCTCTGCACGGTTGGTGCAAGCCGCCATAGCGTCTATAATTGCGTTATGGAAGTCGCGGCTTTCAAGCACGGACACAGCCTGCTCGGTTGTGCCGCCCTTTGTAGCAACCATTTCAACGAGCTCCGCAGGCTCTTTCTTAGAATGGATAACCATTTGAGCCGCGCCTATAACAGTTCTGCATATAGGCTCAAGCATCGTTTTTGGGTCAAGACCGAGCGCCTCGGCGCCGTCAACCATCGACTTAATGAACAAATAAACGTATGCGGGAGCGGAGGATGTTGCAGCGATAACGGCGTTCATTCCGGATTCGGGAAGTTCAAACGCATGACCGCAAGCTGCGAAAACAGCACATACGGAATAATACTGAGACTCGCCTACAAACTGATTGCGGCAAAGAGCCGTTACACCGTAGCCTATAC